>DUGQ01000047.1:0-453 GCA_013331315.1 Thermoplasmata archaeon | reverse complement strand
CGGTCTGCTCCATGTATATCCTCAACCTGTTCCTGACCGTGTCCTCCTTGTCGTCGTCCCTCTGGATCAGCTCGGACCCACACTTGTCGCAGACGCCCTCCTTCGCGGGCGGGTTGAAACTCACGTGGTATACGGCGGCACACTTCTTGCATATCCTCCTCCCGATGGCGCGCTCGACAAGCATCTCGAAGTCCACGACGATGTTGAGCACGATGTCGACCTGGGTCATCTTGTCCAGCTCATCCGCCTGACCCATGGTCCTGGGGAATCCGTCGAGTATGTAGCCGTCCGAGCAGTCGGGCTTGGACACGCGCTCGGAGATCAGCCGCACTATGAGGTCGTCCGGCCCGAGCCTGCCAGAGTCGAGGTAGGACTTGATCTTCACTCCCAGAGGTGGCTGCTTGGCCACCGCCTCCCTCAGGAGGTCGCCCGTCGCGATCTGCGGTATACCGT
>DUGQ01000076.1:5211-10045 GCA_013331315.1 Thermoplasmata archaeon | reverse complement strand
CCCCTCGATGCCGTCCTTGTCGAGAGTCTCGTCCCATAATCTCGCCGGCACGTCCATCGCTACGTCGACGATGCCCGACCAGAGCGCTATGACCATGTTCTCCTGATTGCCATAGCTCTTGAAGATCACCTCGTCGACCTTGACGGTGTCTATGTAGTAGTCGGGATTCTTGAGCATCAGGACCTCCCCGCCAATTGGGTCCCAATCTTCGAGGATGAGCGGGCCAGACCCGACGGGTCCGTCGGGGAAGTAGGTCGGATTCCACGGATCGATCTTGTCGATATCCTTCGTGTCGACCGCACTCCAGAGGTGCTCTGGNNGGGTGACGTTGTTCAGGTAGTCGATCCAGAGGGCCCCTTCCTTTGTGTTATCGAGTATCAGGTTGAAGGTGAACTCGACATCTTCCGCTGTGACCGCCTCGCCGTCGTGCCACACTGCATTCTCGACCAAGTAGAACGTCCACAACTTGCCGTCCTCACTCGCCTCGCACGACGATGCGAGCTGCGGGCCCGGGCTCAGATCCGGTTCGATTGAAGTCAGCGTATCGTAGACGAGGAAGTTGATTGTGTAGGATATGCTCAAGATCATTTCGAACGGGTTAAGAGAATCAGGGTCCTGAGCCGTCCCGATGACCATCCTGCTAGGCGTTTGGGCAGACACGTTGACCGTGGGCGCGAGCGGTACCGCCACGGCTAATCCTATCATGAATGAGACACACGCGATTGCTGCCAGTCTGACACGATATCTAGATAACATCTCCTTGCGTCCCTCCCTATTCTCCCAGCAATGCGTCGCGGGACCAGACCGTCCACGTCAGCGCATCGGCAGGAACTCAGAGTGCATTGCGCAGAGTGCTATAAAAACATAGTCTCATGCGGCGCCAGTCCTTCAGGAATCGTATCCTATTGTCGATAATCGGCCCTCGAACTTCTTTTATAGAGGGATAAGGTATGGTAGCCTGCTAGGCTAGACCGGGACGTTCGGCGTGTCCTTATACACCAAAATCGTCGACAGTGGGGGTGACAGCTGGGGACGTCGTAACCGAGTCTGCGCCGGTCCAAGCATCGACAATGAGGCCTTGTCCAAGGGGGTTGAAGGTGGTCCTGAGATCCAGCTGGAGGGCGGGATCCTCTACCTCAATCGCGGGGATCGGGTCAGGCCCTGACGGGAACAGCCTTACCGCGAACTCTCAACGCTCCTAGGGTAGCGGGGCCGAGAAGATACCTGGGCAGCCTGCGTGGGCGAGAGCGGCAACCCCAGCGGCCTAGCACTTCTCGTTCTCATGCGTGTGTAGAGGGAAAAGAGAGTCGAGCACGGTGGAGGCAGCAGCGTGACAGCCCCCTTTTGCTGACTGAACCTACCCGAGCGTTTAGGCGCCCTCTCGGATTGGTTGCCAACCGCTGATTTGCCGTGTTTCTCGCTCCCTTCGTGAGCTGGGATTGTGCGGGGGCGTTCATATCCTTTGCGGCACGCGGCAGCCATGGGAGTCCTTCGAGAAGTCGAAGACGTCGGCTCGCTCCCCTCCCGTCTCTATGACCAGACGCCCGTCCGCGGTCACCCTGCCGCACTCGGCCGCGTCCAAGCCCCTCCTCGAGCACTCGGATATGATCGCTTCCACGTCGGCCTGTTTGGCGGTCAGCACGAACCCGCACCCTTGATATGCCTTGAGCCACTGGAGCAGGTCGGCGCCACCAGGCCGGGGCAGCTTGTCCAGACTGACGACCCCGCCACAGTTGCTGGCCTCGAGGAGCATTCCGAGCGTGCCGATCGCGCCGGGGTTGCTGATGTCCTTGCCCGCGGTGACCATCGGGGCGACGGCGTGCACGGCCATCAGCCCCCTCCGAACGTCCCCAGGATCCTTGGAGGAGGTAGTGTCCCATGAGTACGGGATGCCGGGGGTGAAGCTGCCGTCGAGGTCCATCACGAAGACTATGGAATCATCTGGTTTCGCGCTGGAGCTCAGGACCAAATGCGACCTGTCAGTCTCCCCGAGTACTGCCACGTCGACCGCGCAGTAGCTGGTATCTGGGTGAAGATGCCCCCCGACGATCGGGACGCCGACCTTGTCTGACGCGTCCCTCATCCCGCGGACGATCTCCGCGCGTATGTCGGGGTCTCCGCAGGACATGACGTCCACGAGCGCTATGGGGGCGCCGCCCATCGCCGCGATGTCGTTGACATTGACTAGCACGGAACAGTAGCCGGCCCAGTACGGATCGGTCCTGACGAGGTCCTCCATTATCCCGTCGGCCGCGAGGAGGAGTATCTGGCCGTTCATCTCGATGGCGGCGGCGTCCTCAGCGTAGGTGGCGATGACGCCGCCCTCGGGTCCCGTCAGCAGCTCGCGGGCGAGGGAGGAGACCTCGGCCTTCCTCGTCACGCCTCGGTACGTTCTCAGCTCCTCGGCGATCTCACCAATCCTCATGGACTTCTCCCCATGTACACTCCACTCAGATTCGGTCACAACTTCGTCTGCGTGGTCTCCTTCACGAGAGTGTGCAACCCGAACCGTTCGACGAGGACATGTGCCATCACCCGCGAGAACTCCTCGCTCAGCTCCTTGTCCACGATAGTGGGCACGTCGCTGTTCGGGATCTTGTAGCCCTGTCTCACGAGCACGGACTTGGCCTCCGACCTCTCCTCCGACGTGGCCTTTCTGCCGGACACCGTCCCCTCGAGCCCGCACCGCCTCAGCTCCATGTCGAAGATCGCCCTTCTGAACATCTTCTGAAGAGAGTACACGGCCAGCGTGGCCCTCTCGTTCGGAGTCGCCCCGACCAGCGAGCAGGCCTCCCCAACAAGCTCGTGGAACGACTTCTGGGTCGAGGGTGACACCGAGAACACCTTGGCAGGCTTGATGTCCTTCTCCCGTAGTATGCCCATGCCTGCAAGTGCCTTGAGATAGCCCGTGAGCTCGAGCCTGTGGAGCTTCACCCCACGCGCCTCAAGCTCCCGCGAGACCCCGCTGATGGAAGCCGCGTCATTCCTCAGTATGTCGACGATGAGTTCCTTCATGTCCTTCTCGGGAGAGAACATGTAACCGAGATTGATAACAAATCAGGTAATAAACATTTCCGCGGGGCCTCGAGCCCCGTCAGAGCGAGCGCTAGAACCTCGGCCCTATCAACTGCCAGAGTATGAGAGAGAGGACCAGCAGGGCCAAGGCCATGGTCAGGGAACCCACGAGCTTCTCCCGCTCCTCCCTCGTGCTGTTCCGCTTGACCTTGGTCAGCAGATAGTCCATGCCATCCCTGAAGAGGTATCCTCCGTCGAGCGGGACGGCTGGCAGGACATTGGTCAGGCCTAGCATCAGGTTCAGCCAGAAGATCCAGTAGATGGCGTTCGTGAGCATCCAGAAGGCGCTGTCGGGCATCCAGTCGAACGCCCCCGCGGGCTGGTACAGGTCCGTGACCGGGGACCTTAGAGGGGCGAGCTCCAGGAACGGCAGCGCGATGAGCCTCAGCCAGGACATCGAGAAGTCACCTATCGACCTGTCACCGCTGAACGGGCTCGCGAGCGTCGCCNNCCTGCAATCCGCGCCGAGCATGAGGAAACCCGCGCACAAGAATCCCTTGCCGTAGTACGACGGTTCGTTCTCGTCCGGATAGAACTCCGCGTAGTACTCGCCCTTGTCGGAGAGCTGCACCTCGGATACGTCGTCCGCGACGACGTACTCTCCGGACGCGTCGTCGAGGCGCATGACCGTGAGGTTCAGAGTCTGTCCCGCGGCTTTGTCCTCCATCACGCTCCTGAGCGAATCGATGTTCAGGATGGTCACGCCGTCCAGGGAGAGTAACACCATCCCGGCCTCCAGGCCCGCTTCGTCGGCCGCGAATCCGTCCGCGGCGTACGCGACCACCAGGCCGTCGACGACGTCCTCCGCGGTCGTCAGCTCCCCACTGAAGTAGTATGTGACGCTCACCATCGACCCCGGGTCGGCCTCTCGGTCCTCGAGCTCGTCCGGCGAGGAGATCGTCACGCCACTGACAGACGATATCACGCTGTAGGACGTGATCCCGGCCAAGTCTGCCGGGGAGTCGGGGACGACGCCCACCACCAGCGCGCCGTCTTGGGCTGGCACGACGGCCGACATCATCACGCCGGAGAATATGCCCAGCGTGACGAGAGCGAGGACGAGGTTGCTCGCGGGGCCCGCGGCGAACACCTTCGACCTCTTCTCCCTGGTCGTCGTCTCGAGCTGCTTCTCGTCTGGCTCGACGAACGCTCCGATTGGGAAGACCAGGAACAGCAGGCCGAGCGATTTGATGTTCATGTTCCCGCGGCGGGTCATGATGCCGTGGGCGAACTCGTGCGCGATCATCGCCACCGCGAGCCCTAGGATGCCGTATCCCACTGGAATCACGGGATTGATGCCCGGGACACCGAGTATGAGCTCCGGCGACGGGGCCTTCTCTATCTGCGGCACTATCGTCGCCTGCCAGAGCAACAGGACCATCATGGTCACCATCGCGCCGGCGCATATCCAGAGCGACGCCTTCCCGAAGAAGGTCCAGAGGCGCTTCGCAGAGGAGAGCTTCTCTATGAACTCCCTGCCCTTCCTCGTCCGCCACATTATGATCGGCCCCCAGAGGGTCATGGAGCGCTTCTCCAGCCAGCTCTTCTTCTTGGCAGTGACCACCAGGGCCATCCAGGCGAGGAAGATAATGAGCGCGATGAGATAACCATTCATCTGGAACATTCCCGCACGGGCACCATCGGACTTCTTCTATTAATTGATTTAGAACGCACCTGCCATGGACCACGCCTAGTCGGCGTCGCCGTCGGAAGGGGGTCGGTGCCGAGCCCACTGCTCGTCCGATATCTCCTCGTAGAC
>DUGQ01000076.1:0-5130 GCA_013331315.1 Thermoplasmata archaeon | reverse complement strand
AGGCCCTCCTCCTCGAGCATGTAGAAGACGTCTCGGTCACTGGGAGTCAGCCTGTTGTCTATTACCTCGTCCGTGTACCCGAAGAAACTCATGACGTACTCGGCGAGCTTCTTTATCTCGTCCTCGGACATGTCACTCTTCTTGCCGACGGTCTTCGCGAGCGCTAGTTCGACCTGTCGCATTGTTACGACTGACATCCCAATCCCGTGAGATGGCAACAAAATACGAGCGTAAATAAGTGTCGACATACACGGACGGCTGTCGACGGGCCATCAGCGCGGCAGGTTCTCCAGGCGGACACCCTCCTCCGCGAGCATGCTGAGGATGTGTTTCGCCCAGGCCAACTTCTTCGCCTTGACCTCGGGCAGTCTCCCAGGCTTCTCCGATGGGTGCTCGAAATCGAATCCCAGCAGGCGGACGGCATGGGCGCCTAGCGCGGAGGCGACACACGCGGCCCTGTCGCCGTCGGTGAAACCCCCGAAGTTCACCACCCCCTCGACCGGAGGACACTGGCACGTGCAGACCAAGTCCCCGCGGAACCGAGGCACGTGCTCCCTCACCGCGTCCATGTTGTCCCCATGGGCGTGCACGAACACGACACTGCCCTCGACGTTCGCCCTGACCTGGTCGTCGACGTCTCCATCAAGGTCTGTGACTATGACCCGCGGCCTCAGCCCAGCCCTGATGAGCGTGCTGGTCGCCCCGTCCGCCGCGAACAGGTATCCCTCGCGGGCCTCGTCGTCCAACTGCGCTTCCAGGTCGTCGCTGCCACCGCAGACGGTCACCGCCGGAGGTACCTTCCTCGTCGTCAACGCGTCGAGCGATGGGGCGGTGCGAGCCCCGGCCAAGGACGACAGCAGCAGGGCGCAATCGCGATCGGCCCTCTCGTCGAACCCGAAATCGGAGAGTATGTCGCGATAGACCGGGAGCCATCTCTCGAGCTCCAGGCTCTCACGCTCCCTGCGCCGAGCCCTTGGTGGCGGCCTCCCTCCGAAGCGAGGCGTTCAGGACGGAGCTGAATATCGCGATCATTATGCCGGTGACCATCTCGGAGAAGATTATCACGAGGTCGTACTCCCCGTGCTTGAGGAAGTACCCGAGCGCGTCGACCGATCCCTGGACGATGAACCCCGTGGCGAGAACCGACACCATCATCACGATGAAAGACCACTTTATCTTCCCGGTCTGCAGGAACGCGGTCACCGACTTGCCGGACTCGTAGGCGAAGACGCCGAACACGATGAACCAGACGCATCCGGACACGAATATGAGAATCGATATCGCGAGGCTCCGCTCGGACGGCAGGAGCGACTCACGATAGGCCAGGGCCATGTCGTAGCCTATCAGTATGCCCACAACGGCCATCACGAGGCCGACTAGCGCGAACGGTATCACGAGGCTGCCCTGTCTTATAGACCTCTTCATGCGGGTCCATCTGACGCTTATCCTCTCGGCCCATCTGTATGACCAGCCGAGCAGGTATAACCCGAGGACGATGCCTATCACCCCGAACGCCATCTGCGAGACGAGGCCTATGTCCTGATACTCGCCGTCCCTGAACTGGACGACCTTGACGTAGAGCGAGAGGAACCCCCATATGATGAGCACGAGAGAAANNCTCGGCCCCGTCACTGACCAATATCGCGCGGTCGGGCTTGACGACCTCCAGTACGTTCTCGAGCTGAGTCGTCAGTATCAGGTCGGACTGGAATCCCACGTGCGAGTCGCCGGAGATCGTCGCCACCTCGGCGTCCATCCCTCTCTTGACGAGGTCGTCGTACAGTTGGAGCCCGGACAGGATGGTGTTGGCGTCCACCTCCTCGGGGTCGGCGAGGCCCAGGGCCATGCTCGCCTGGAGGTTCTCCTCGCGGCCGATCACCGGGCCACTGACCCCCGCCTTCGTGCCGAGGTCGTCGTCCCTGTCCACGCACAATACGAGTATCTTCATCTCAGCCCGAGATAATGCCGTTCAGGTCTATTTTAGCATCGGTACCAGGTACTGACCAGGCATTTTTATTCGGCTCCAAATCCTTATATAATAACCACAGAATTCTCACTACGATGGCCAAGAAGTCCGATAAGGCCGAACCGAAGAAGGAATGCCCAAGCTGTGGCCTCGGCGTGGCCCCGGAATCCTCTATATGCGAGTTCTGTGGGTGGGATTTCGAGGAAGAGGACGAGTGGATCCTTCAGATCGAGAAGCTCGAGCGAGACCTCATGCTCGAAAAGCAGAAGTTCGAGCCAGGAACCGTCAACCACTTGATCGAGACCACTCTGAGGACGCCCGTGCTCGAGCGCGCCCAGAGCTCGGTCCCCGCGGAGGAGGAGGCCATCGATATCGACGAGGAGGNNAACAGGTCAGGCGCGGGCGGAGCGTCAAGGCCCCGCCTCAGAAGCCCGATGTCCCCGTCAGGAAGACGAAGCCTGCGACCGAGGAAGAGCCTCCCGCGGTTCCGCAGCGAAAGGTGAGGACCGTCGCGGCGTCCACGTCAGACGCCGTGGGGCAGGAGACGGAGGCCTCTCCGACGAGGAAGCTCCGGACCGTGCGCAAGGTCAAGCAGTGATCGATGGCATTCGACCGATGGCTCGCGCGCGATGATTCTCGAGGACCGCCTGTGTTAAGTATCGGTGTAGCCTTCTGCAGACCCTCGGGGGAAGAGTCGGTTGCGCATAAGATGGCATGGCCATGCCTGCTTCGAGATTGCTGGCAGCTCCGTGGTCGTGACGGATCCTCATGATGGGAAGTCGATTGGAATAAAGCCCCCCAACGCGACGGCGGACCTGATCTTGGTTTCGCACGACCACTTCGACCACAATTGCTCGAAGGCGGTGAGCGGCAGCGACTCCTCGGTCGTCACCAAACCGGTCATGACCGTCGACAGGGGAGTCCGAATCGAGGGGTTCGAGGCGGACCACGACGACCAGGGCGGGAGCAAGCGCGGGAAGGTCACGATATTCAAGTTCGAGCTGGACGGCTTCTCATTCTGTCACCTCGGAGACCTGGGGCACGTGGTGGACGAAACCTTGGCAGAACAGCTCACGGGCGTCGACTTCCTCTTCGTCCCGGTCGGGGATGTGTTCACCGTCGGCCCTGACGGCGCACTCAGGGTGATCGAGAAGGTGAAGCCGAGAGTGGCCGTCCCTATGCACTACAGGACCCAGGGGCTGTCGTTGTCGATACGCCCGCTGCAGGACTTCATCAAGAAGGTGGACAATGACCGCGTGCTCAAAGTCGGCAACGAGGTCGACGTAGCCCCTGAGGACCTTCCTCAGCAAGGGACCGAATACTGGATATTCTCAGAATAAGCCCAGCCCGTCCTCCACCCTGCCGAGCTCTATGGGCGTTGAAGTCGAGCCCACGTACGCTCCCTTGCTGTTCGCGACGGCGCACGCGCCGATGTAGGGCGTGCCGTAGTTCAGCGTCGCGGGTGTCGCGGGTACCTTGAACAGCTGGGACAGTTCCTTGAGTTCGTCCTCGGAAGTCCTCGGATGACAGAGCATGCCCTTCGACGTCACCACAGCTGCTGACCCTACCGTCTCGACGCCTGCTATGGAGCGCTTGTGCACCTCCACGCCGAACACGTCCTCCAACATGCCCACGGTGCCCCGCGACGCCCCAGGATGGACGCAGCCTCCCCTGTCGTTCACCAGGATGTTGTTGCCAGCGGCGTTGACCCTCTCGGGCATGAACCCAACATTGAGCGACTTGGGCAGCCTCCCGATCTCCCGCTCCTCAGCGAGGTTCGAGAAGACCACACCGTTGGAGTTCATCGCGGCCAAGGAGCCGACTACCGAAGAGCCGCCGACCGTTGTCAGAATGACCTCCACGCCGAGCACTTCCCGGAGGTCCGCGACTATCCGGTCCTCGACGGGCTCGGCCACCAGCGCGTGGTGCTCGCTCGCGCTGACGAATACTCCGATGTACGGATTGCCGCCGAGATCGCCCTTCCTCAGCATCGGGCCCCACCTCGAGGGGTTCATTCCTCGGGGAGGGAGACCTCTATCAGTCCGTCTTCGAACCTGATGGCCTTGACCCGCACCTTGCTTGGCGGGTTCTCGATCCCGTTCGACCACAGACGCTCGTTCAGCCTGTAGTCGATCCAGACCTCCTTCTTCAGCTCCTCGTCTTCCTCGGCACCCGACGACTTCTCGGTCATGTGCCTCCGGACGTACTCCTTGATCTCCTTGATCGCCCTCGGCGCGCGCTTCGTCCTCGGGACCTGCTTAGTGACCGTAAGCGGGATTGTGAAAACCCTCTCCAACTCTTCGACCATGTGTACCGCCTCACACCTTCAGCTTGGTCCGGCGCCAGTGCCTTCTCTTGGGGTGGCGCACGAACTTCCTGTTGGTCCTCATCATGACCCAGGCAGGGACTCTCCTGTTGCTCCTGAGCGCCCTCATAAGCCTGATCTTCCTGGCGTACGGTTTGTGTCTGGACATTCGGTCATCTCCTCTCTATCTTGATCTCCCTCTTGGTCGGCATGACCTTGCGCAGGATCTGCCTGAGGGTGTAATCGTCTATCTGCTGGGATATCCTCCCTGACTGGACCAGCATGATCAGCTGGTTCTCCACCTGCTCGACGACGTCCGGCCTGGTCATCCGCAGGTTCGCCAGACGCTCCCTGGCCTCTGGCGTGAGTATCTGACGCATCAGGAGCGCCTTCTGGGCGTCGACCTGCTTGGCCTGCTCCTGGGCCGCGGCCTCCTGCTGCGCGCGTATCTCCTCCATCTTGCGTCCGAGTTCGTCCGTCGTGATGACGCCGCGCTGGATCATGGTCTGCGTGATCGAGACCACCCAGCGCTCGTAATAGCTCATGCGGTCGTACGCCTCGGGGCCGATCGCCTCGATGTTCTTGCGCAGCTCGTCCACCGTCATCAGCTTCTTGCCGCCCTTCACGCCGGTCAGCAGCATCATCAGCGCGTCGACGCGCCGCTCCCACTCGGCATAGTCGTGCTCGCCGCGCTCGATCGGGCCGCCAGGCAGTCCGCCCATGTCGTGGTGGCTGCGTTCGGTCATTCGATTCTCCGTTTAGCGCCCGGCGTCTGTGAGGCCACGTGCTGAATTTCCTTTTCTATAAGGTCTGCCGACTTGGCGCAATGATTCTCGCGCCAAGTCGGCAGATCGATGAA
>DUGQ01000013.1:1210-2747 GCA_013331315.1 Thermoplasmata archaeon | reverse complement strand
CGTTTGGCACGACCGACGCGAATCTCACACTCATCACCGACCTGTATCTGAAGATATCGTTGTCAGCGGGAAGTCCAGTGATAAACCTCGTAGACCTGGTGATTGAGATATCCACAGGGGACGTTGACGACTCGCTCATCTACTCATCCAACGGTTCTGCCGCGGGCACCTTCGGAGCGAGCCAGATCAGAGACACATTCCCGTCGAACATCTGGACGACTTCGGACGTGGGGCTTACCCAGGGAGACATCGCTTTGGTGCATATAGACCTTGCAGCAAACAACATGACTCTCGTCACCCAGCAGGAAGCGAACCTGTTGCTGATACCGAAGCACGGGATACCGACATATCTGGACCTGGTCACACCGTCCGTATACTCAAATACGTACGAGATACTGACGTGACGAACATAGCACATGCCAGAGGATGGTAGATTGGACGAAGAAGAGGACAGGCCGCCCGTCGTGGAGACCATAGAGATGGACTCCAAGACCAACATGGTCATGATGAGGTGGATCAAGTTCCTGCTCGACAGGATGGAGCCGGACTCGCTCCCCGAGCTGTTCAGCTATTACGCGAGGATCGGGTGGATAAGCGAGGAGGTCGAGAGCTATCTTGTCATGGTCTCCGAGGGCGCGAAGCCTCCGGAGGAAGAACCCGAGTCGGAGCTTGTGTATGAGGAGGTTCAGGACCAGAACCTGCTCGTAACCAGGAAGGAGACGAAGAAGAAGTCCGGTAAGGGACGGAAACCGGCTGACGACGCGTGGAAGCTCAGCCCCGACGACCATCTGAAGTCCTGGATGTTCGTGTTGGAGATAGCGGGCATCCACACGGACAGGAACCTCTGGTGCGAGCTGGGTCAGAAGATTGACATGTTCGAGAGCGGGGTGGACGACTACTGCAGGATCTGAGCGCGCTCTCGGCTGTCATTGTCTGGCCGTTGGACTGGAGAGGCTATGCTGTCACAAGGCATTCCAAGCGTCCACACAGTGCCAGGCCAAATAAACCCCTTATCCGCGCCTATTTCCACGCATCCGACTGATTCTCTCATCTGAAAATCACTGCTGATGGCCTTAAATAAATATCAGGTAGATAAGAGATTGAGAGCCTCCAACGCATCTCGAGGCACTATCCACAGGNNTCGTCTGGACGACGAGAGCGCAATTCGCCTCGAAGGGCGGACGCATTCTGATAGTGCCTCACCGTTGGAGAGGGCTATCTCGGCCCATGCCCAGTCCCATGCCCGAAACCAGGAGACAGGATCGGGATGGGGCTCAAGAAGCTGAAGACTGGCATTCGAAATGACGAAGAGGCCGACATCGGCATAGGTACGCTGATCATCTTCATAGCAATCGTGCTTGTCTCGGCAATAGCAGCGTCGCTGATGCTCTACGCGGCGGCCCTGTTGCAGCAGCAGGCCCAGAAGACCGTGGACGACGCCGTCTCGGAGGTGTCCGGGGGCATATCGGTGGTCAACATTGCCGGCGACCGTAACCCTGATGGCGAGGACACATCGATCGTCTCCGGGTACATGCCG
>DUGQ01000013.1:0-1159 GCA_013331315.1 Thermoplasmata archaeon | reverse complement strand
CGACTAATCCGGCGTCGTTCAACGAGCAGGTTGCTCGCAACCGATTGCTGACCCTCGAACAACTCAACCCGACTTACGAGCTCGTACGGCTGACGCCTAATCCGGGGCAGGTAACGCAATATGTAGACTACAGCGTCAGAGATGACAACTCGACTTCGTACGCCTACGCGGTCGTCGGTGTAGACAGAGCGGGCAACCGAGCTCTGTACGGCTCTGTCGATAGCTCTGCGTCGACCGATGACACCACCCTTGACGAGGACGTGGCGGCGCCCATCGGCGGCTCAATGACGAACACGGCTGCGATAGACAATTACACGCTCGCAGTATTCTGGGTCCCTGCAACTGATGTAGGGAGCGGTGTACTTGAGCAACGGCTCTACAGATCCGAGAACCCTGTCGGGGTGATACCAACGCAGTTGGTCGATGGTAGAACGGTTCTCTCAGTCCAGAACGTGACCTTGCTCGCAGTCTTCAATTCGACCACCTCTAGCCGTGTTGATGCGCCGCCAGCACCTGGAACGTACTACTACTTCGTCGTGGCGAAGGACCGGTCGGGCAACGAGGCGCTTCTCGGTTCAGTGTCGTACACAGCTTCATCGGCAGACCAGAACCCGCCAACGGCAGCGGGGGACGTCTCGGCGAGACAAGGAATCCAGTCAGTGGTCCTGACATGGAGTGAGGCATCGGACGAAGAGACGGCCATCGCAAAATACCTCGTCTTCAGGAGCACTTCCTACTCAGCGCTCGACAGCGTCGAGGAGCTGAGGAGCGCGGAGCCGCTCGCAGAGCTAGACAGCGACACATTCGCATACGCNNACAGATGATAGAGATCAAGGTGGAAACGGTGCCTGGGAGCAAGCCGATCCTGTTCACGTCGCTGATGATCGAGATAACCGACGGGGAGACCGATGCCACGCTCGCGTTCAACTCGAACATCCTCGGGCCAGAGGGCGCTGACGCCACCTTCTACTCTGTCGAGATACTCAGGGACATAAACGGTGTCTTCGCGACTACGTTCTCCCTCACAGACAGTGGGCTGGTGAAGATCTTCATCGACGCTGGGGAGGTCGGACTGAACCTTCACGCACAGTCTGCGTTCTCGTTGAAGTTCATCCCCAGCATTGGTCAACCCACCCTCGAGGAGTGCAAGATACCGTAT
>DUGQ01000091.1:361-20505 GCA_013331315.1 Thermoplasmata archaeon | reverse complement strand
AGGATATCTCCGCAACCCGGAGGACCCCGTTGTCCGTCACGCGCGCGGTGATGTTGACCGTATAGCTGGAGTTCGCGACCAGGAGCGAGCTCAACTCTCCCCCGTCTCGCGGGACCCAGGAGTACGTCCCCTGGGTCGAGGTGTAGAGATAGTCCACCGCCGTTATGTTTCCCGTGTCCTCGTTGATGATCCACACGACGACGTCCTCGACCTTCGGGTTGGCCTTGTCCGATATCGGGTAGTTGAACGTGAGTATCCAGACGGCCAAGAACGTGAGGAAGAACCACGCCACGTTGCCGGCCCAGTTCTTCTTCTGGAAGTCCTCCGTCTTGACCTTCACCAGCTGGTAGAAGTACCTCAGCGAGTAGATCCCGGCGAAGACGAGCAGGAACGAAAGGCCTATCAGGCCGTTCGAGACGTGGGCTATCACCGTCGCCACTATCCCGAAGAGCGCCGCGTAGCCCACGGTCAGGAGCACGGTCTTCGTGTCCCTGAGCTCCTTCTCGATGAATTCCTTCTCGTTGAACTCGGGGGGCCTGAACTCGTACTCCTCTTCCTTCTTGGCCTTGTCCTTCTTCCGCTTCTTAGCCATGTCATCCCCTCGAAGAGCGAGGTCTATTTAATACCTTTTGGTGATAGCCAGCGTATCCCACTCGAACTGTCCGTGCCTGGGCCGTCCCCTTCCTGGCGCCGTGCCGGCCCACTTTCGCGTACCTCCAATCAATACGCTTATATTCCGCCCCACTGGTCTTGGATTCGAAGGTGTTGAGTCCAAATGTCAGAGGAGGAGGTCTCCAAGCTCCCTGGTGTCGGCCCAGCCATACTCGAGAAGCTCAAGGAGGCCGGGTACAACGACGTCATGATGATCGCTGTCGATTCGCCAAGGAACCTCGCGGAGCTCACTGAGATCGGCGAGTCCACGGCCGCCAAGATAATCGCCGCCGCCAAGAAGATGGCGGATGTCGGCGGGTTCGAGACGGGCGACGCCATCCTCGAGCGCAGGAAGAGCATAATCAAGCTGCCCTCTGGCTCCAAGGCTTTCGACGAGCTCATGGGCGGCGGCTTCGAGACCCGGGCGATAACCGAGTTCTTCGGCGAGTTCGGCTCTGGCAAGTGCGTGTCGCCTCAGACCGAGGTGCTCTACCTCGTGGACGGCGAGCCCAGGGTCGAGGAGATATCGAGGATGTACCAGCGTCTCGGGAGGGGCATGGCGGTACCGTTCGACTCGGGCCAGGTGGTACCTCTAGGGGACGTCCAGGTGCCCAGCCTGTCCGATGGCCGGCTCGAGAGGGTGCCCGCGGCGGCCATCTACAGGGAGCGTGTCAAGCTCATGTTCGAGGTAATTACCGTTGGAGGCAGGAACCTCGAGCTCACTGGCCCCCACAAGTTGCTCGTCATGCGCGGAGGGGACATCTCGTGGACGCCTGCTTGGAGTATCCGCTCGGGCGATCAGATAGCCGTGCCCTCCTCTCCGTCGTCCTACGATGACGCCTCGAGCGGCATCGAGAACGACACCGTGTCGTGGGACGAGGTCTCGTCCGTCGTGCCGTTCACCCACGACGACTTCGTATACGATCTCGTCGTTCCTGGCACGCACTCGTTCGTTGGCGGCAACCTGCCCACCGTGCTGCACAACACTCAAATCTGCCACCAGCTGGCCGTCAACTGCGCGAAGCCTGTCGACGAGGGCGGCCTTGACGCACACACGATCATGATCGACACGGAGCAGACCTTCCGGCCGGAGAGGATAACGCAGATGTCGGAAGCGGCCGAGATGGACCCTGAGGAGGTCCTGAAGAAGATCCATGTCGCGCGCGCGTTCAACAGCCATCACCAGATGCTCTTGCTCGAGAAGGCCTTCGAGGAGGCGAGGGAGTTCCCTGTGCGGCTGCTCATCGTCGACTCCCTGACCGCGCACTTCAGGGCTGAGTACATCGGCAGAGGTGCGCTAGCTGAGAGGCAGCAGATGTTGAACAAGCACATGCACGACCTCCTGCGATTCGGGGACGTTCACAACGCGGTGATCGCGGTCACGAACCAGGTTGCGGCGAAGCCGGACGCGTTCTTCGGGGACCCCACCCGCCCGATCGGTGGGCACATAGTCGGTCACACTGCCACGTTCAGGATATACCTGAGGAAGAGCAAGGGTGGGAAGCGTATCGCGAGGCTGATAGACTCGCCAAACCTGCCGGAGGCCGAGGCCGTGTTCCAGGTCTCAGAGGCCGGGATCGGGGACTGACGCGAAGGTTTTATCACCGGCCCAGCATGTCCTCGTCCCGTGAAGCTTCTCCTCGAGATGTCGATGGAGTGTGAGTCGCTTGCGCGGTCCGAGGCGCTGTCAGTCGCGGGCACGATAGGCAGCCGTGCCTCGATCGTGTCGGAGGAACCCGGTGTCCTGGTGCTCGACACGGACGCTGACCCCGCCGAGCTTGCGGACAGGCTCGCGTTGTGCCATTTCGTGTCCGAACACCTTCTGTCGAGCGAGCCGGGGGACCTCCTGTCGACGGTCCCTGAGATGGAAGTGCCCGGCCCGATTAGGGTACATTCCACGAGGGTCGAGCGGGCACATCCCGAGATCGACCTCGAGATGGTGAACCGTAAGATGGGGGACGCGTTGGGCCGTCGGGCTGGGGTGGACATCCATACGCCAAGGTCCGAGGTGCGCGTGGTCCTGTCCAGAGGAGCGAGCGTCGGGAGACTCATATCGAGGATAGACCGGTCGGCGTACGAGAGAAGGAAGGTCAGGCACCTTCCGTTCAACCACCCGATCTCGATTCATCCGAAGTTCGCTAGGGCGCTCGTCAACTTGACAAGGGTCGACAGAGGGGGTCGTCTGNNGGACCCGTTCTGCGGAACTGGGGCGGTGGTGGCGGAAGCCGCGTTGTGCGGTTGCGAGGCAATCGGTACTGACATATCGGAAAGGATGGTCGAGGGCGCCGGGGAGAATCTGCGGTCGCTCGGCGTCGACGCGAGGTTGCACCGGTGCGACGTGGGGGCAATCGCGGAGGAAATCGGGAAGGTCGACGCCGTGGCCACCGACCCTCCGTATGGGCGTTCCGCCAGCACGGGCGGCGAGGCTCTGGGTTCGCTCATCGCGAGAGCGTTCAGGTCCTTCGCAGACGTGCTCGACAGAGGGTCTGTGTTGGCGCTTGCGTTGCACGACCCGGAGATAATCGCGAAAGCGGACTACTTCGATCTGCTCGAATCCCATCAACTAAGGGTTCATCGTTCCTTGACCCGCAACTTCTGTGTCCTGAGACGGCTCTGACTCACACTATCGTGATTGGAATCTCTATCGTCTCGAACTCCAACGAGAAATATGACGCCGCCAGGTACACGGTCGCATCGCCTGGCGATGCCATGGATGAGGCGAACACCATTATCGAGAAGGTCACGTTCGTGTGCGCCGGGACCGTCAGGTTGAGGCTGATGGTCGAGTTCTCGTCAAGTTCGTCCACGTAGAGTACCGCCCCCACCATCGGGGGGAGATTTGAGACGAGGAGCAAGATATCCACGCTCGCCTCTCCAGTGTTGTTCACCTGTACGCTGGTTGATTCCTCGCCACCGACGGGAACCTCCAAGACCTTGTCAAGAAGCCACAGGTCGAGCGCAGGCGTGGTCACCGTAATATTGGCACTGACTGTCGACTCGTGCTGCACCTCACCATCCGTTGCGAGCGCACGCGCTCCTATAACCACGGTTGTGTTCCCTGGGGGAACGGAGCCTGGCGCGGTTATGCTCGCCTCGAAGGCGACATCGTCCGAGGTGTTGAGAATGAAAGAGTATGTGTCGTGGTACTCCTCGACGCCGGAATCCGATTGTCTGACCATGACAGTCCAGCCATCAGGCGGGTCCACAGGTGCTATCGTTATGTTGCTCATCACGTTCCCCTGGCTGACCAAGTGGAACGAAAGCGTGTAGGTCTCGCCAGGAGCTATTGTGGCGTCTGGGGCACCAACCACCTCCATGTCGAACGAGTGGTCCGCCTCGGAAATCCACATTGGAATGGGAATGAAGACGAGTAGCAGGATGACGAAGGCGAATACACCGACAATCTTCCTCTTCATGTCGAGCTTCGTTATGTCGTTCAGGGGCGGCGGGTGCCTGATGCCGAGTATGAGAATCAAGATTACCAGGATGATCCAGGCCGTGAATATGAACGAGAGGGCTATCAGGATGGCGATGGTCGCCCAGCTGGCGTACTTGGCGTACCCGCCCAGCAACGCTCGCGAGATGTGTCCACCGTCCAGTTGTGCCGCTGGTAGTAGGTTGATCGCGGTTACCCAGAACCCGACCCATGCGGCGAAGGCGGTGGGATGCACGATGTAGTCGCCCTGCAAGGGCACGACCTCAAGAATCCATGAGAATATGATGGGGACTCCGATCTTGAAAGAGCCAACGGAGTCGATGTCGTCAGGAACGAGCCTCGCCTCTGAGTTCGTGAGCATGAGGCCAATCACGCAGACCGGAATCGCGACGAGGAGGCCCGCAATCGGACCTGCCACGCCCACCTCAAGTAGTCCCTGGCTGCTGGGTATCGGGTCTCTGAGCGAGATGAACGCCCCGAAAGTGCCGAACGGCGGTATCGAGGGTATGAAGAACGGAAGCGACGCCGCTATCTTCCTTCTTCTAGCTGCGTAGTAGTGTGCTAGTTCGTGGGCGCCGATGATGGCAAATAGAGGCAACGCGAACACGGCTATGCCCGTCGCGATGTTCTCCAAGGAGAACATCTCCGCCCCTGGAACACCGGCGTAATCGCCCCGGTATGTCGTCCCCGTGAAGGTGACCGTCAGGAGCGTTATGATAAGCATAGTGAGGTTCANNAATGGGGATGTAGCCCTGATTGGACATCTCCTCTCTTAGTCTGTCAAACGAATCCTCGAGCGTCGCCTCATCTACCTTGCAGTAGAACTCGACGACGTCGTAGTTGACCCTGACATCATAAACAGGAAAATGCCGTGCGACGAGACCTTTGACGTGCTCGATCTCTCTCGCGGCATCGGGCGGCATTGGGTTTTGCATTCCAGTCTGGACGAACATGGCATCACTACATAATGCTTTTCATGTTGCGTTGCTCAAAACAATTATATCCATACAGGATGTGCCAGTTCGGATGACGCCCAATGAACGCCTTGGTGCCGTCACGGGCTACGTCTCGATGATGCGACCCGGCAACTGCATCATGGGGGCGGCAGGGGTTCTGCTCGCGGCGATAATCTGCCTCGAGCACGGCGACCTTCTGGACTACGCGTTGGAGCTAGTGCTGTCCGCCGTGGTCGTCATGGCTTTCACTGGAGCAGGTAATTCGTTGAACGACTACTTCGATCGCGAGTTGGACCGCTCCGCACATCCCTCACGACCCATTCCCAGAGGGCTGGTATCGCCTTCTGGGGCCATCGCGGCATCGGCGATCCTGTTCTCGGTCGCCGCTGCCCTGGGATTCATGATCGGGACCGTCTCCTTCGTGATCGTGATTGCCTCGCTCGCCGTGATGCTAGCCTACGAGATACTCCTCAAGTCCGAGGGTCTGGTCGGCAACCTCGCGATCAGTTGGCTGACCGGGGCGTTGTTCCTTTTCGGAGGGGCAGCGGTGGGGAGTCTGGACCTCGCATGGATCCTGGCGTTGCTCGCATTCCTGGCGACCCTCGGGAGAGAAATCGCGAAGGACATACAGGACATGGAAGGAGACCGGGGTTCCCGCATGACCCTGCCTATGAGAATCGGGGCAGGGAGGGCGGGCGTCGTCGCGTCCCTATCCCTCGTCTCAGCGGTCGCGCTCAGCCCTGCGCCGTACCTGCTATCGCTTCTCTCGGCCTGGTACCTGCCAGTGGTCGCTGTCGCCGATGCAATATTTATATACAGTTCCCTGATTCTCTTCCGAAACCCCGAGAGAGGGCAAAACATGGTCAAGGTGGCGATGCTTCTCTCACTGTTGGCGTTCTTGTCCGGAGGGATTCTCTGAGCGTCATTCAGTACATACTGGAGACGATGAAGTCGCACAAGCTCCACATGACCTTGGTGGACCCTGCCAAGCAGGCTCCTGAGGCGGCGGGCGCGATCGCCGCGAAAGCCGAGGCGGCAGGGTCGGACGCAGTGATGGTCGGCGGCTCCACCGGGGTAACCCAGGACAACCTCGATCGTACCGTCGACGAGATCAAGAAGGTCTCGAGGCTCCCAGTGATATACTTTCCCTCTGGGGCGAATGCCATCGCCAAGAGGTGCGACGCGATATACTTCATGAGCATGTTGAATTCGAAGAACCCGAGGAACATCACGGGGGAGCACTGGCGGGGAGCCCCCTTGATAAAGGCTCTCGGGCTCGAGACGCTTTCCATGGGGTACATAATCGTCGAGCCGGGTATGAAGGTCGGAGAGGTCGGGGAGGCCGACCCTGTCGCCCGGGACGACAGGGAAAGGGCCGTCGGCTATGCCCTCGCGGCAGAGTTGTTCGGCATGGCTTTGGTGTACCTCGAGGCTGGCTCCGGTGCCCCCGCCCCGGTTCCCTCGGACATGATCCAGGCGGTGAAGGGGAGCATAAGTGTCCCGCTTGTGGTCGGAGGGGGCATTACGTCGCCTGACATGGCGAGGGAGGTCGCGCTTGCCGGCGCAGACATAGTCGTCACGGGAACCCTTGTCGAGAACGGTGATTTCGAGGAACCTCTCGGAGAAGTGGTCAGCGCCGTTCACAACGCGACCGGGAGACCCTGAACTGGACGTGACAATCTTTTTACACCAACCCATGGTTATGAAGGATGGGTTGTAGATGAGTTCGTTGGATTACCTGGAGAAGTTGGACGAAGACAAGAACTGTCCTGAGTGCGCCAAGCATAAGAAGCACGTGAAGCTGGTTGAAGTCGACGGCAAGGTAGTCGAATGCCCGGTCTGTCACTACACGCACATGCTTCGTAGATAGGGCTCAACGCACGGATGGACACAAGATTAATAGTCCGGCCAAGCTCTTGACAGCAGGAGGACGATGGCTCCCCCCGGAACCGGACACCCTGATTCGGAGACAGGAGAGCGCTCGGTCAGAGTGCTCCTCGTGGACGACGATAAGGACTTCGTCGAGCTGGCGTCCCGTTTTCTGAGGAGCGAATTGATAGACTCAGTGGATGGAGTGTTCTCAGGGAGGGCCGCCCTTCGGAAGCTCGGGGAGGGCTACTACGACGTCATAATCTGTGATTACCTGATGCCAGAGATGGACGGAGTCCAGCTCCTGAAGGAACTTCGTTCGAAGGGGATAGACACCCCATTCGTTCTTATCACCGGCAGGGAGCGGGACGAGCTTTCCGCGGATGTACTCCAGTCTGGTGTGGACCTGCACGTGCACAAGAGCAGCGACATCAAGGCTCAGTTCGTTGAACTCGTGCCGATTGTGTGGAACCTCGCAAGATGCGCCAGGTTGAAAAGGCAGCTCTCCCACGAGCGTGACATGTACAGACACATTGTGGATCTCGCCGATGAAGGTATATGGTCTGTCGATGGCGAGAACAGGGTCACCTTCGCCAACCCCAAGATGGCTGGCATGATGGCGTGTTCTGCTGATGAAATGGTCGGCAGGACCTTCTCCGAGATCCTGCCTGGAGACGGCGGAACGTTCGTCACCGAGGCGCTCGAGCTCTGCCGAGAAGGTACGGACATCGAGATGGACTACGAGTTCCAGAATGCCGCCGGCAAGCGGCACGTTGTCAGCTTCAAAGCCTCACGGATGGTCGGGCCGGACGAGGAGTACCTCGGCGCGGTGGCGGTGTTCATCAACCTGGCGTCCAGACGGCTAGTCGAGGACGCGCTCACCGAGGCGCTGAAGGCCAGAGAGGAGTTCGAGAAGATCGTGAATGCGAGCCCGGTCGTCGTCTTCCAGCTGGAGCCTCTCCCGCCATGGAAGGTCGAGTTTGTGTCCGACAATGTCACGCAGTTCGGGTTCACTCCGGACGAGTTCATCTCTGGGAGGACGACTTTCGCCGATGTCGTACATCCAGACAATCTCGAACGCATACAGGAGGAAGTCCTGGAGCACATAGAAGCAGGGGAGGATCTGTTCGACCTCGAGTATGTCGGACTGAGCAAAGCGGGAGAGGCGAGGTTCATCGATGCGAGGGTCTTCGTTCGGCGTGACGCCGACGGGAATGTCCTGAGGTTCCAGGGCGTCATCCTTGACGATACCGAGCGCAGGAAGACCGCACATGAGCTCGAACGCCTCGCCTCCATAGTGGAGAGTTCGACAGACGCAATCATCAGCAAAGACCTTGAGGGCACGATACTGACGTGGAACCCCGCCGCGGAGACGATGTACGGCTACACCGCGCGAGAGGCCGTTGGGAGTCCTATCACGATTCTCGTGCCACCGGATCTGATTGACGACTTCCAAAAGAAGTTCCGCGAGGTGAAGAGAGGAAGACGTGTCGTGTCTCACGAGACCCGACGGGTCAGGAAGGACGGCACGTTGATTGACGTCTCTCTGACCATCTCCCCGTTGAAGGACCGGTCTGGCAGGACAGTAGGCGCGTCCGTGATAGCCAGGGACATAGGCGATAGGAAGCGCGCGGAAGCGGCTTTGAGGAGCGCGAACGAGAAACTGAGCCTCATGGGGTCGATAACGAGGCACGACGTGATCAACCAGATCGGCATTTTGTCGGGCTATCTCTCCTTGATCGAGGATGACAAAGACGACCGCTCGAGAGCCGAACACATCCAGTCGGCTCGGAAGGCGTGCAGCACGATGACCGAGCAACTGCAGTTCGCTGGCAGCTATCAGAAGGCCGGCACGAGGAATCCAGAATGGACACGGGCGAGGCTAGAACTGGCTGGCGCATCGTCGGCCTTGGACATGGGCGACATCGTGGTGACCGACTTCTTTGGTGACCTCGAGATACTCGTCGACCCAATGTTCGAGAAGGTCTTCCTGAACCTCTTGCTCAACACCAGAAGACACGGCCAGAAGGCAACCAAAGTGACGGTTGGTAGCGAGGAGCTCATGGATGGCTTGCTGATATCGTATGAAGATGACGGCGTGGGAATACCCGCAAATGACAAGGAGAAGATCTTCGAGCGCGGATATGGCAGGGATTCTGGGCTTGGGCTGTTCCTCATTCGTGAGATTCTCGCCATAACCGATATCAAGATCGTGGAGTGCGGGACTCCAGGTGACGGCGCTCGCTTCGAGATGACGGTGCCTAGGGGCAAGTACAGGCATGGATCTAGGCCCGCTGATACTGGCGAATGAGCCAGCCCTTCTGGGACTGTGGTGAAGAAGGCGAAAGGTTAATTCGTCTCCAGGGCCGTATTTACAGAGGGCTAGACGCCGAATCCTCAGAATTCCTGGTTGCAACAATGAACGGACCTATACGTGTACTACTGGTCGACGACGAGAAGAGCTTCCTTGAACTCTCCAAATTGATCCTGGAGAAGGACTCTGCGATGAGGCTCGAGTGCGTGATGTCCGCACACGAGGCTTTCGAGAAGCTCGAGCGCGAGGAGTTCGATGTCATAGTCGCGGACTACAGCATGCCCGAGGTGAACGGGCTTGAGTTCCTGAAAGGGCTCAGGGAGAGGGGGGACACCACTCCGTTCATCATGTTCACGGGAAAGGGCCGGGAGGAGGTTGCCAGGGAGGCGTTGAACAATGGCGCTGACCTCTACATACAGAAGGGGACCGACCTCAAGGCGCAGTTCGCTGAGCTCACGATGATGATCAACAAGCTGGCCCAGTACAACAGGATGGAGCACCTTGACAAGAGGGAGCGGATATTCTCCGAGTTGATCAAGAAGATCGATTTCATCGGGTTCGTGGCCTTCGATGATCAATCCATCGTTACTGTTTGGAACCCCGGTGCTGAGAAGATAACGGGCCTGGCCCACGAGACGGTGATAGGCAGGCCCGCGATTCAGTTGCTGGAATCCTTCGAAGAGACGAAGATGTCATCGTATCTTGAGGACGTGCTCTCCGGGAAGGAGTTGCTGATACAGGACGTACTGAATGCGCTACCTGGCAGCAAGGAGGGTCAGCCGTTCAGAGCCTTCGCCGCCCCTCTGATGAACCCGGACGGCACCCTTGCGGGCGGCTTCGCGATCCTGATAGGCACATCCGAACTGAAGGCCGTCGAGGACGCCCTACGTTCGTCCGAGGAGAGATACAGGGCGCTTTTCGACAACGCGGGCGACGCTCTCTTCATACATGGGAGCGACGGGAAGTTCTCGGATGTGAACCAAGTCGCCTGCGATGGCCTCGGATACTCGCGGGAAGAACTCTTGGAGATGTCGCCGAAGGATATCGACGACGAGGAGTCCGCGAAGCTCGTAGATTCGAGACTCGAGGAGATTGCGAGAAATGGGTCGGCATCATTCGAGGTGGTCCACGTCCGAAAGGACGGCACCAAGTTCCCGGTGGAACTCAATGTCAGACTGCTCTCTCTGGCCGGGACGCCGATCTATCTCACGATCGCACGTGACGTTACCGAGAGAAAGAGAGCCGAGGAGGCTCTGAGAAAGGTCAATGAGAAGCTGAAGCTGCTGGATTCTGTATCAAGGCATGACCTGGTGAATCAGCTGGTTGTCCTCACGGGGTATCTTGATATGGCGGTCAGAGACTGTCAATCAGATCGAGCTTCAGGTCACATCGGAAAGGCCCAGGAGGCATCAAGGGCGATATTCGACCAGCTGGAGTTCACGCGCGACTATCAGAAGGCCGGATCTATTGAACCGGAATGGATTAGCGCGGAGGTCGCCCTGGACAGCGCTTTGGCCGCTGTGGATGTGAACGATATCTCCATCGATTCGAGGCTGGACGGGCTCGAACTCTGGGCGGATCCCATGCTCGAGAAGGTCTTCGTGAATCTCCTGGACAACGCAGTACGTCACGGGGAGAGTGTCAGCACAATCTCGTTCTCGTACGAGGCCGTAGGTGACAGTCTCAGGCTCGTGGTCAAGGATGACGGCGTCGGCATTTCTCCCGATGAGAAGGACAAGGTATTCCAGAGAGGTTACGGGAAGAACACTGGACTAGGGTTGTTCCTGATCCGTGAGATCCTCGGGATAACAGGGTACTCGATAAGGGAGACGGGCACTCCGGGAGAGGGTGCCCGGTTCGAGATAGACGTGCCCCAGGGCCTGTTCAGGTTCTTGGGTGACACCGCCTAGGATTCTGTGCGGGAGAGGGGATTTGAACCCCCGGACTCCTCTGAGACAGGATATCCTATTCGACAATACCCGAATCTTAAGCCCTGCGCCTTTGTCCAGGCTTAGCTACTCCCGCGAGGGCTGTAATTCCCTCGACACGCATAAACCCTTCCAGGATTGCAGTTACAGTCCCCTGAGGATATCTTCCAGGCTCGGTTCACCCTGCACCTTGAGGTCGTACCTTACTCTCACAATAGGCTTGTTGACGTTCTTCAGGACTCTCTTGAGGTCTATTGGCGTCCCGGATACGACCACGTCGCATTCACACGAGTTGATGGTATTCTCGAGCTCCTCTACCTGCCTGGAACCGTAGCCCATGGCCGGCAGAACCTTCTCCAGGTGCGAGTACTTCTCGAAGGTGGACTTGATCGTGCCAATCGCATACGGCCTCGGGTCGACTATCTCCCCCGCGCCCGCGTTCTTGGCGGCGATCAATCCAGCGCCAAAGGTCATCTCGCCATGTGTGACGGTGGGGCCATCCTCGATGACCAGAGCCTTCTTGCCCTTGATCGCCTCAGGGTCCTCGACGGTCAACGGCGAGGCCGCTGTGATTACTTTTGCCTTCGGGTTCAGCTCGGCTATCACTGCTCTGACGGCTTCGACGTTGCTCGCGTCGGCGGTGTCGACCTTGTTGATCACTATCACGTCGGCCATACGCATGTTCGTCTCGCCAGGGTGGTATAGCTTTCCGTGGCCCGCTCTGTGCGGGTCCGCGACGACAACGTGCAGGTCCGGGGCGTAGAACGGCGTGTCGTTGTTCCCGCCGTCCCATAGTATGACATCCGCTTCCTGCTCTGCCTGTCTGAGTATCTTCTCGTAATCGACGCCTGCGTAGACGATGATGCCCTTGTCAATGTGCGGCTCGTACTCCTCGCGCTCCTCGATGGTGCACTCGTGTTTGTCCAGGTCTTCGTACGTGGCGAACCTCTGGACGGCCTGCTTCTCCAAGTCGCCGTATGGCATTGGGTGCCTGATTGCGACCACTCGCTTCCCCTTGGCTATTAGTGTCGAGGCGATCGCCCTTGTTGTCTGCGACTTGCCGGAGCCCGTCCTTACCGCACACACGGCGACGACGGGCACCTTCGCCTTCAGAAGAGTCTGGTTTCCCCCCATCAGCCTGAAGTCCGCCCCACAAGCGTTGACCAGCGACGCTTTGTGCATGACCTCGACGTGCTGTATGTCCGAGTAGGCGAATACAACCTGCTCCACCCTGTGCTTCGCGATGAGCGCTGGAAGCTCCGACTCCGCATGGATCGGTATCCCGGTCGGGTACAGTTTTCCGGCCAAGCTCGTCGGGTACTTCCTTCCCTCGATGTTCGGAATCTGCGTGGCGGTGAACGCCACAACCTCATAGTTGGCATTGTCGCGGAAGTAGACGTTGAAATTGTGGAAGTCTCTACCCGCGGCTCCCATGATGATGACTTTCGCTCGCATGCCCTCTTCACCTGTCCCGCGGGTAGATGTTGCTCTCTTATATTTTTTGCCAATGAACTGGGCTTCGCCCTGCCTGTCTGGTTCCTATCTGGCCTGTGCTGGCGTGCCATGCGATGGCGTGGAAAGGTATTCGTAAATGGACGACCATCTCGCTTCGATGGCCTACAGGATTCCTTCTGATGCAGAGATCGTGCAGGCTATCAAGGATGCTCTCGACAGACATGGCGTCATCAACTCGCAGCGCAAGTTGACCGAGCTCGTTCTACGTTCGTTGAGGAGGCACGATTCCGACTACACCGTGAGCGAGGAGCGTGTGCGCAAGCTCGCGCTAGCGAACGACCTCGCAACCGTGGAGATAAGGTGCAGGGACACGAAGGAGAAGACATCCGCGGGGGCGTGCCCGGTATGTGATGGTCGTATGAACCGCATAAAGAATCTGACGGTGTATGGCGGGTCCGTCACGATGGGATACAAATGCAAGGCGTGCGGGTATTGGACAGGCCTTCGAAACCGAGTACCGACGCTGTACGTCTTTGCGCCAAAATCATGACATGCTCTCAACATCTTTATCATTCGGTTAGGCCTACGGAATCGACGAGGAGAACGAAATGAAGCTGTGGGATTTCGGGCGGATGGAGGCCGGCAAGGTCAATATTAGCACGAAGGTGGGCGAACCACTCGGCCTCGTCAACGGTAGCGAAGTGTTCAGCTCGATGTTCAAGTACGAATACGGCAAGAAGGAAGCCTTCGAGATCGTCCTGTCGCCTTTCGGACCTGAGAACTACAGAGAGATAGCTTATGTGACCATGCAGGTTCGGGACGAGCCTGGCGCGCTTGCGCAGGCTTCGCAGTTCCTCAAGTCGCTGAACATCGATATCCTCAACTCCGAGACGGTCAGCTCGATACCGAACGCCGTCATGATATGGGAGATGTTGGTCGATCTCTCGTTCTTCGGAGACTCCTCCTCACTCAAGAGCGAGTTCGACAGCGCGAAGGCCGCGCGCGACCCCGCCCTCAGCCTCGTCGACTGTCTCTTCGTGGAGACGTCCGACCTCGCTACGAGATACACGAGAGGCGCGTCCCTGGACAGCGGCGCAGTGAAGACCAAGGCTCTGAGGAAGACAGAGAAGAAGGCAAGCATAATCGAGAATGGGGCCTTCGAGCTCCCTCAGGCGTACAGGAACTTCCTGGGTAGGGAATCGGCTCCTATCATGCTCATAGGCGACCCTGAGTCCTGGGTTCTTTCCGTGGTCTTCCTGGACGACGACCCCAGCCTCTACAGGCTCAAGGTCGACCTGCCAGACAGACCCGGTTCGGTGTATGATGTGATGAAGGTCTTGGGGAGCGAGGCGGTGAACGTCGTCGCTGGCTACACCAACGTGCTCGTGTACTACGAGCGCATGACTTGCGAACTGGTCATCGACCTCAGAGGCTCCGGGCTGAGGAACGAGAAGAACCTCGAGAAGGTCCTCAGAGAGCGCATATCAGGACTCGGGCCCCAATTCTCCCTGGTCAGTATCTCCCCCGTCCTCTTCTGAGTCGTCGGTTGGCACCTGCAACACCGCTTTGATGTCATACCTGGGGCTGCAGATGCAGGCATCTCCAAGCTGGACGAAGGTCACTTCGTCCCCGACTGAGAACTCGGTGTCCGTCCAGCAGACTATCTTCGGCCCAGTCTTGATCTCAACGAGAAGCAGGTCCGCGGGGAACTCACATTTCACGGGTACGATCCCGAGCCTCACGTATGCAAGTACTGTGCCTTGGTTGGGCCAGTAGGACGGCGTCATCAATCTATCGCAACGGGGACACCTGAGCCTCTTCGCCGTGGTCTTGAATCCGCACTTGCATACGTAGCCTTTCATGGTCTATCCTGGTTCCGATTGCTCTCCCTGAATGGTCTGACTACCCTCAGCTGCGGGCTAGCAGAGCCTTACCCCAAACAACGTTCTCAGTATTTCAGCAATGCTCTGCGAGGCTCATCGTCGTGACGACCGGGTAGCGAAATAGTATTAAATGCCAGACAACTATTTCGTCTCCGGCACGGATACAAGCGTTGCTTCACTTCGCCGCTACCCCCCGATATGACCTGCTCTAGCAGGTAATTGCGGCTCTGCAATGCTTAGGAGGCTACGCCTTTGGACCCCATCGAGGCATCTAGGCTGATAATGGACACGTACGCCGCGAAGATACTGGTCGCATGCTCGCGAAAGCCGAAGCATGCGCTGGAGCTCAGCGCCAAGCTGAACATACCGATCGCGGCGTGCTACAGGCGGATACACGTGTTGGAGAAGGCCGGGCTTCTGAAGGCTGTGGATAGGGCCCTCACGCAACAGGGGAAGAGGATAGTGCTCTACCAATCGATGCTGAAGAATGCCTACATATTCTTCGAGGGGGGGAAGCTCAGGGTCAGGTTCCAGATGATAACTGGCGTGACCCAGGACTTCGGCGGCGAATGGAAGGAGATCAAGCTGATCGAGGAAGAGGAGGAGGAATCGGCCGGGGGACTGCTCCGACCGAGAGAACGGTAGTTGCGTCATCGATGAAGGAGTATGGTTGTGATGGAAGAGAGTAATGAGGTTGGCACGGCGACATTCCCGAAGGAGATCATCAAGTTCCTGTCCAGTCCCGGAGGCCACTCGCTGATCCTTAGAGGCATGGCAGGCACCGGGAAGACCACACTTGCACTCCAGATGATCGAAGAACTCGCTCAGCTTCAGCAGAGCTATTACATGTCGACAAGAGTCTCTGACCACTCCCTGTTCAACCAGTTCCCTTGGTTGATGGACAAGGTCAAGGAAGGCGAGATACTCAAGGCGAGGAAGAAGCTCAGGAAGAAGGCCGACTCCGAGATGCAGGTCGAGAAGATACTCCTCGGNNCATCAAGGGGGAGCTGAAGGGGGAGAAGATCAAGTCTCCCAGGGCGGAACTCCGACGTCTCGAAGGGAACATCGAGTTGGGGACGGACGAAGCAGAGACCGCCGAGCCCTCGGGAGAGAACGAGCTCACTGTCACAGTGGGGTCGATGATGCCTGAGATCGAGATGGCCTACGATGTCGTCGACAAGGCTCTGCCTGAGCGCACACTGATAATAATCGACAGCATAGACGCCCTGGCGGAGAAGTACGGCATAGCCCCGGCGAGGCTCATAAACGCTCTTCAGAAGGATCTCGTGGAGGGGTGCGGCACGAACGTAGTGTATGTGCTCGAGACGCCCGATCCGCTGCTGGATTATCTCGGGGACGGAGTCCTGTACCTGTCCCTTGACAACTCGACGGGCAGGAGGATCCGAGAGATGGACCTCCTGAAGCTGAGGGGTTGCGAGATAAGACAGCCGAAGTACGTTTACACACTGCTAGGCGGACGCGTCAGGACGTTCGAGTACAGCAGGTATGGGAAGCCAGAAGGACCGAAGGTGTTCGAGCCAGTGGTGGCTTCGAATGAGAAATGCATGTCGACTGGCAACGTCGAGCTGGACGAGATGCTCGAGGGCGGCCTGAGAAGGGGCACGATATCCCTCATAGAGCTGAGCCCAGGAGTGCCGGTGGTCTCGTCCGCGCAGATTGAGAATGCGATAATATGCAACTTCGCCTCACAGGGACACGGCGTCGCCTGGATGCCAACGAAGAAGACTGGGGCCGATACCGCCAGGGACGAGCTGCTTGGCTTCATCTCGCCCGAGACGTTCGACAAGAACGTGAAGATCCTCGAGCCTCACGCCGCTTCGGAATCGCCGAAGGACTACTCCTTGACCCTCGAGGGCGGAGACGTGAAAGTCGACATCAAGTGGCAGGATCTGCAGTATGCGTTGCGTGACACGAAGCAGCCGTACTTGGCGATCATCGGGTTTGACTCGTTGGAGTCGATCTACGGTTCGGGGGTACTCGATGGCATGATGGACTTCCTTACGTCGCTGTTGAACAATGACGGCATCCTCGTCGCAACCGTGACCCCGAGCGTCAAGTCGACCAACAGACTGGCCGACCTGGCGCACACGCATGTACGAATCGATAAGACCTCTGGCGTGACGATCATCCGAGGGGACGAGCCGTTCACCGCCCCCTATGCCATGACGACTCCGGAGCCTGGTGACTTCAGGCCAAGGCTCGTGCCCATCCTATAGTCTGAGGCGTTGCCTCGGGATATAGGTCGTTCCTATCGGGAGTGGCGTCAGATTCAGTGCTTGAACAGCCTGAGCCCGCTGAAGACCATGGCCATCCCGTGCTCGTCAGCCGCCCCTATGGCTTCCTCGTCCCGCATCGAACCGCCCGGCTGTATTATGGCGGCGACTCCCACCTTGGCGGCGGCGTCCACCCCGTCCCTGAACGGGAAGAACGCGTCTGAGATGAGGACGCTGCCCTTTGCCGCCTCGCCCGCCTTCATACCCGCGATGGTGGTTGAGTCGACCCTGCTCATCTGTCCGGCCCCGATCCCGACGGTCCTCTCTCCCTTTACCAGGAGTATCGTGTTCGACTTGATGTGCCTGCAGACCTTCACGCCGAATATCATTGCGTCGATCTCCTCCTCCGACGGCGCTCGCTTGGTCATCACCTTCAGGCTCGCGCGGTCGAGTTCGGCGTAGGGTTCCGTCTGGACGAGGAGACCGCCTTTCACCTTCGCCATCATCATCCTGCCGGGCTCCCGCTCGATGGGCATGTTAGTCCTCAGGAGTCGGATGTTCTTCTTCTCTTCGAGGAGCTTCTCAGCGGCCTCGTCGTAGCCTGGGGCGATGACAGCCTCCACGAAGTGGCTCGCGATCTCCTTCGCGGTGTCGAGGTCGACTGGCCTGTTCAAGCCGACAACGCACCCGAACGCGCTGACCGAGTCCGCGTCATACGCCGTCTTGAATGCCTCGGCGATAGTGTCCGCGCTCGCCACGCCCGACGGATTAGTGTGTTTGATGACCGCGGCGGTCGGCTTCTCGAAGTCGGAGACAATCGCCAACGCCGCGTCCAGGTCCAGGACGTTGCAGTACGAGATCTGCTTTCCGTGCATCTTCTCCGCTGAGGGCACGCTTAGTGGCGTCTGGTCAAAGAGATCCTTGTAGAACGCGGCCTTCTGATGGGGATTCTCCCCGTACCTGAGGTCGCCGAGCTTCTCGAACGACAGTGTCACGCTGGCCGGAAACAGCTCCTCCTTTGCGAACTGCTTTCCGAGGTACTGGGAAATCGCTGAGTCGTATCTTGCAGTGGCCCTGAAGGCCTCAAGCGCGAGCTTCCTGCGCGTCTCGAGTGACAGCCTGCAGTCGCTATCCTTCAGTTCCCTGAGGATCTCGGGGTACTGTGCCGGGTTCACGACGACGGCAACCGATGAATGGTTCTTTGCAGCGGATCTGAGCATCGAGGGGCCGCCGATGTCTATGTTCTCGATGGCATCCTCGAGCTTGACGTCTTTCTTGGCGACGGTCGCTTCGAACGGATAGAGGTTGACGACGACCATGTCGATGGGTTCGATTCCGTGTTTCTGGATGGCCTCCATGTGGTCGTCCTTCTCCCTCATCGCTAGAAGCCCGCCGTGTATCGCGGGGTGGAGTGTCTTGACTCTTCCGTCTAACATCTCGGGGAACTTCGTCACCTCGGAGACGCCCGTCACGGGCACGTTGTTCTTCTCTAGAAGGGTCGCCGTCCCGCCTGTCGACAGGATCACGATCCCGAGTTCGGACAATCCCTTCGCGAACTCGACCAAACCTGATTTGTCTGAGACGCTCACGAGCGCTCTCTTCACCTTGCTCATATGACCTACTCCGCTTCTGTCTAACGCTACTGGCTGAAGCATCCCTTCCCCGCAAGGCAAAGGTATGCCACGAGAGTATAGGCTGAGTGGTTATAACGGTTTCCGTCACGACGCGCGGGGTACTTTTCCAGAGGAGGTTCAGTCAACCCCGTCCTTTGACATCTCACTTTTCACGCGGTCCCGCATCATGGTGAACGGGATATCTCCGTGGTCCGCGACCAGGTCGTGGAACCTCCTCTCGTCAAACGCGTCGCCGAGCTCAGTCTCCATCTGCTTCCTGAATTCGATGATCAACTCCCTACCCAGAAGGTATGAGAGCGGCTGACCAGGTGTGTGGGTGTATCTTCTGACTTCGGCCTCGGAGGCGTTCCTTGGAACGCCCGCGACCTCGATTCCAAGCTCCACCATCTCCTCGAAGGTCGAGTCGCCACATGCCAGCCCTATGTCGGCTATGACCCTATATGCTCGCCAGAGGGCGCCGTTGACCATCTCGAATGCCGCGAGGTCCGTCGCCTTGTAGCCGTTGTCGAACATCATCTTCTCGCAGTAGTGCGCCCAACCCTCGCAGGTCTCGGTCCCGGAGTCGAAAGTGTCGAATGAGATGACCATCGTGCCTAGCAAGAGCGTCCAGTGCCTGCTGTTGGTCCTCACCCCTTGATGGAAATGCCCCGGGTACGCTTCGTGTACCGCTGTGTTGATAATCGATCCTTCGTTGAGATGACTGCCCAGGTCTTTGACGTCCTTCGGGCGTGTCACCAAGTACTCGCCCTTCTGCACGGGCTCGAACTTGGACGACATGGAGAGGGCGGCGTAGGGCAACATCGGAGCTAGGAACGCGGGTGTCTCGATGACCTTCAGTTCGGCCTTCGGGTCGATGGTGGCTATCCTGTTCTTGATGATGAAGTCCTTGGCGGACTCCATCTCCTTCCTTGTCATCTCCAGCCCCTCCTCGAAAGACTTCGGGGCCGTCGAGAGGCTCACTTCCGTCGCTCCCTTCACTCCTCTGCCAGGGGCTATTCGCTCGGCTATGGAGACGCGCTCCTGCTCCAGCTCCTTAAGCCGTCTCTTGCCAAGAGTCAGGATATCATCGACGGACATCTCTCCCCGCCTTATTCTCAGGAGCTTCGAGAACCGTTCCTTTCCCATCGCGAAGTCCCCTCTCGAGTAGTCTAGCAACTGCTCTGCCCATTCCCTGTGCTCTGTGGCGCAGAACTTCACCTCCGCAACCGCGTCAGCCATCTCGTCGTCATCGCCTGTCGCGAGAGAATCGTGGACGAAGTCAAGAAGCCCTGGAAGGTCGTCGCATGATTCGATGGCCATATGCGTCCAGAGTGTCACCGGTTCCCCGGGGTCGAACCGCGTCCTGAACTGCCTGAGATACTCCGGTATCAGCCTGAGCCTGCAGGTGACGTCCCTCGCGCGGTCCTCCTTGGGAGCGTACGAACGAGACGCCATCAGGAACAGCAGGCCACCAAGGCTCTCCACGCAGTCGGGGTACATCCTCCATAGAGGGTATTCGTCAATCGCGAAACGCACGATATCCGTGCTCATGTCGAGGACATCGAGATGCAGCCTCTCCTCGCCCGATAGCTGAGCGCCTGAGGCTAGCCGCGTCGCTTCCGCCCTCCAGCCCTCAAGCAGTGCGAGGGTATCGTCAAGCCTCCTCCTGCCTCCGTTGGGGAGGAGGCGATCGTACGGGTCGTGCAGGCCAATGACCGTTCCAGCGTCTGGATTGACGGCCAAGAACTCCTTCAGCTTGCGTTCATGGAGTTGCGGCAGAGATTCAGAACTCATGGTCCCTCACC
>DUGQ01000091.1:0-132 GCA_013331315.1 Thermoplasmata archaeon | reverse complement strand
TTCTTCATGTACCTCGCGGCGCCGACGGTCTTGACGGGGATCACCCCGGCCATTATGTGGACCTTCTTGTCAAGGCCTCGCGACCGCACATCGTCCATCCAGGTCTCAAACATGTCCATGTCGAATATGGCT
>DUGQ01000224.1 GCA_013331315.1 Thermoplasmata archaeon | reverse complement strand
GACCTCACCGGCTACATCACCGAGGGGCAGATCGTGCTCAGCCGCGACCTGCAGCGGCGCGGCGTCGATCCGCCCATCGACGTGCTGCCGTCGCTGTCGCGGCTCAGGGACGCGGGGATCGGCTTGGGCCACACTAGGGAGGACCACAAGGCGGTCTCGGACCAGCTATACGCCGCCTACGCGGAGGGGCGCGACCTCCGGGGCCTCGTGGCCATCGTGGGTCGCGAGGCGCTCTCGGACCGCGACCGCCAGTTCCTCGACTTCGCCGACGTGTTCGAGGAGAAGTTCGTGCAGCAGGGCCGGGAGGAGGACCGGACCATAAAGGACACGCTGGAGATCGGGTGGAGGCTCCTTTCGGCGCTGCCCGAGGGCCAGCTCACGCGGATAGACCGCAAGACCATCGAGAAGTACCACCCATCCTACCGCAAGGAGGAGGGGAAGGCGCCGGAAGGCAAGGGACCGGAGAGGAAGGGAGCGTAGGCAAGGAGGAGAGGCGTTGGCGTACGAGGGCAAGCCCACCCGGTCGGAGCTCATCGACATCAAGCGCAAGATCAAGCTCAGCGAGACCGGCCACAAGCTCCTCAAGATGAAGCGCGACGGCCTCATCATCGAGTTCTTCCAGATCCTCGAGAAGGCGCGCGACATCCGCGGCATGCTCACAGAGGAGTTCAAGGAGGCGCGCCAGCGGCTCATCCTGGCCGAGGCCGCGGAGGGCACCATCGCCATCAAGGCGGCCGCGTTCGCGCCCAAGGACAAGCCCTACGTGCACGTCAGGCCCAAGAACGTGATGGGCGTGGTCGTGCCCCAGGTCGAGAGCAAGCAGGTGCGCAAGCGCATCACCGACCGTGGTTACGGCATCATCGGTTCCCGCTCCTCCATCGACGACGCGGTCTCGGCGTACGAGAAGCTCGTAGAGGACATCGTGCTCGCGGCCGAGATCGAGACGACCCTCAGGAAGCTGCTGGTCGAGATCGAGAAAACGAAACGCAGGGTCAACGCGCTCGAGTTCAAGGTGCTCCCCGAGCTCGAGGAGATAGAGCGGTTCATCCGGTTCAGGCTCGAGGAGATGGAGCGTGACAACATCTTCCGCCTCAAGAAGATAAAGAAGAAGACGGCGGCGAAGGCAGAGGTCTGACGACCTTGCCTATCGAGGACCTGCTCCGCAACCGCGAGACGATGATGAAGCTGTTCATGGTCGGGTTCTGGATAAGCCTTGTGTTCATCGCGATTGGCGGCTACCTCATACTCAGGGAACTCTTCGGATAGCGGTCACGAGGTGAAGTCCTCGACCCAGCACTCGCCCGTGCCGAGGTGCACCATCGGCACCTTGGCGGGGTCGGGCATCTGGTTGTGCATCCTCTGAAAGGCCGTCTGCGACTGCCAGGCGGACGCGTTGATCAGGCGCACGCCCCTGTACTCGTCCACCCTGCATACGTGCACATGCCCGGTCACGAATATGTCAGGCACGCGGTCGATGACCATGTAGTCCTTCTGCTCCGGGGCCAGCGGTGTCTTGTCGCCGTACACAGGGGCGAGGTGCCGCCTCTTCAGCATCTCCTTCATGGCCTCCTGAGGGTTGGTGTAGTTGAGATGGCGTACGCCCGAGTTGAAGTCGTCTATGCTCTTGCCGTGATACGCCAGGATGGACCGTCCCTCGATCTCGAGGTAGCAGGGGTTTCCGACGAACCGCACGTTGGAGTCGAACATGCCTTGTATGTCGGGTGGAAGCGCCGGTTGCGGCTCGGCCAGCCTGACAGCGTCGTGGTTCCCCGGCATCATGACGAGCTGGATCCAGTCCGGGAACTCCTTGACCGCCTCCGCGAGGACGGAGTATTGCGCATAGAGGTCGTCAATCTCGAGTTCGTCCTCTTGACCCGGGTAGATGCCTATCCCGTCCACGAGGTCGCCCGGCATGACCACATACTTGATGTCCTTGGCCACCGGGTCTTTCGAGAGCCACTTCATCAGCCTCTTCCACTCGTCTTCCAGGAACGTGTTGCTGCCTATGTGGATGTCAGAGACGAACGCGACGACCGAGTCGGAGCCGTTCGGGGTCATCCCGCTCCTGAGCGGGACGTCCGGCCGGACTACGTCCTTGGCCACGACGAGTTCGCCGTCCCTGCTCATCGCGCCTATGACGCCTATGACCTCGTCCTTGAGATACGCCTCCCCGTCCCTGCGTGAACCCTTCATGATCAGGACCTGGACCTTGCCGGTCTCGTCCTCCAACTCGATGATGGTGTGGCCGTTCTTGGTGGTGTGAGAGTCGTTCACGATCCCAGCGAACCTCAGGTCTCTCTGCAACTTCTTCGCCCTGGCGATCGGTATCAGGCCCGCCAGCTCCCTCCTCCTCGAGAGCATCTTCTTGATTGTGGAGTAACGGTCGTTGAACAGCTTGGCGAAATCTATCACGTTTCCCACGCAAGTGGAGTTGCCAGTTATGTCTTTCACTACCGTCACCCCTTTCCTGAGAGGTTGACGAGTCTGGGAGGATGCCTCCTCGACTCCAGAGGACTCCGGTGCATCAGACTTAGGGGACGGTGAGCATGCCTGCTCCTCCACCGAATACCTCAGTACGTCTTCCTCCGTGAGGACCAGTGGTCGGTTCTCCCCGTCTCCGATGATCCGCTCCGCGCACGCCTCGGCATCGGGCAGACTGGCCAAAGCCTCGACCGCCTTGGGGTCCAAGAGTATGCCCTTCTCGCCCAGGACCTTCAGAATCTTCCTCTTCATCTTCGCCGAATCTAGTGCGGACGTGTTTAAATATCTTTGCGGGCATGGCTGGCTCATGCCTGACATCCGCTTGGTTGTCAGATGCTTCCCGACGGAGGACAGGGCACGCGTGGCAAGGGCGATCACTCAGCTCTTCCCAGACGCGGTCATCGAGGGCGACGACCCGTTGACCGCTCGCGCGGACAGCGTCGAGGCCTTCTCCGAGCAGCTTGCGAGGCAACGGATCCGTGCGGCGGCCAGAAAGGTGCTGCGCAGGGGTATGTCGGATGGGCGGACGTCCTTCCGACTGAACAAGCAGGTCGCCTTCATCGGGAAGATATCTTTCTCGGAAGAGGACCACGCGCTTGGCGACATCGAGGTGACCATATCGGATGAGGACATCGCCTCGACCATCGATGCGCTGGCGCCCAGACCACAGCCGGAGGGAGGCCAGTGATCGGCGTCGCATCCCCTTCCTTCTGCTTCAACGGGTTCTCCGATATGGCGAGGAAGATATCGGAGCACTTCCGGATGTGGGAAGTCCTGGTCGAGCTCGAGCACACCATAGACGTGATCGAGCCCGAGGTCGACGACGTTGTCAACACGTACGACCTCCGGGTTCAGGTGCACGCGCCCATGAGCGACGTCAACATCGGCAGCGTCTACGAGAGGATGCGCCTGTCCGCGGTCGATGACATACTCAGGACGGCCGAGTTCTGCAGGAAGCATGACATCAGCGTGCTGACGGTGCACCCGGGGTTCTACCAGGGCATCGCTTTCCTCGACAAACCAAAGGTCCTCTCTCAGACCAGACGGTCTTTGGTGGAGATCGGGAACGCGGCGGCAGAGCACTCGGTCTCGATCGCGGTCGAGAACATGCCCAAAGGCATCAACGCGACGTGCACGACGGCGGCCGAGCTGTTGGGCGTGGTCGAGGGCACTGGACTGGGCATATGCTTCGACATGGGTCACGCGAACACCGCTGGCGAGGTAGATGCGATGCTGTCCCACATTGACAGGTTCGCCAACGTACATCTCCACAACAATGACGGCTCTTGGGACCAGCACTGCGCGATTGACCAAGGCACGGCGGACGTCTCCAAGGTCGTTCCCGCGATTCTGGGCGGCGGGTTCAAGGGCAACATGATCATCGAGTCGACCGATCTCGAGGGCGCCCTGGAGAGCAAGCGGGTCCTGAGAGCGTTACTTGAAGATGCGCCCGCACCTCATACATTGTAGGCCGCCGCCGAGCCATCGCGCGGCGGTCCCTCCGCAAGCGGGGCAGATGAAGTAGCCCCCTGGTCCGAATCCCCTTCCTCCCCCGAGGTTCCCTCCTCCCGAAGTCGATACCTCCGGAGAGTATGGATATCCGCCGGGGCTGTTGCCATAGGTGACTGGACGAGGCCTTTGCCCCCGAAACGGAGGAGCCCCCTCCTCGCCCGTCCTGACATCGAAGAAGGTCCTCTTGGTGACGAACTCCACTAATCTTATCGTGTAGTACACGACGAAAACCGAGCCGACCGCGAGCCAGAGGAGTATGCTGATACCCACGACCAGCAGCAGGCCGATAGAGTCCTCGAAGACCACCAATGGCATGGACAGGTAGTCGAACGAGAAGTGGAGCATGATGGCCGCGGGCAGGCCATGTCTGAGGAACATGTATCCGAACGCGACCCCCGCCAATCCCGAGGGGAATATCTTCCACGCTCCCCAACCCTCGAAGTGCGCAAAGCCGAATATCACACCGGATGTCAGCACGAGCACGACCTCCGCGGCGCCAATCGTGATTCCGCCGCCGAGAAGGTACTTCGGAAGCTTACTCAGGTCTCGTGTCATGGCAAAGTACGCCGCGGCCAGGGGCACGCCGATGTACAACACCCTGAAGAGTATCTCCTCCCACGGAGGCGTTCGCCAGGAGGAAGAGCAGCTCCCAGGTGTCAACATCCTCCACGGGCGTCTCGGGCTCGCCTCCGAGCCCGGTAATGGTGAGGACTATGACGGTGTTGATGAAGAATATCGCGAACATTAGCCCGCACATGTCGAAGAACGGGCTGTGGTCTCTCGGCCGCGCCCTCATAGTCAACTCCTTGACGTACTTCGGGCCGCTCCGCACGAGCAGCCATATCGAGGAGGCGACGATCGCCGCTATCAGGAAGAAATACCACCCCAGGAGCGCGGAACCGCTCATCGTGAAGAGAGGGGAGACGCCGACCAGGGCGAAGTACTGCGTGAAGGAGCGCTGCTCCAACTCCGGAGCGACGATATCGATTCCGTACAGGAGAGTGAACAGACACAGTACTAGGTAGATGCCGAAAGACGCCATCATGACGGCGGCGATCATGCGGCCGATGTCCCTCCAAGACCTCGTAGCTCGGCCGACGTCCCGACCACGGGCCCAGCCGGGCGGCGGGGTCATGACGGCGATGGGAGCGGTCCATTCCTGCCCGGCAGACCTTGCCAAGGACGGCTTCGGGCTACCGCACCCCGGGCAGAACGAACCTTCGCCCGGAATCGTACCCCCGCATCTAGCGCAGATCTCGTCATAGGCGACCGACGCAGATCGGTCTGGCTCCTCGGACACGAACGGAGACTAGAGGCTCCAGCGTATATTACGGTATCTGCAATCGTCACAGTCTAGGGACGTCCCTCCACTAGGTGACATCTCGACGAGAATGCCTCCTCTGCGTTCGACCCCACTCCCCTCATTTTGGACTCTAAAACGCCGTGAACTGCTGGATTCACCATTTCTCGACATCCCACGAACATTTATATCGCAAAAAAATTATTGACTGGGCTAGCGAGCGGGGGCCAACCGATGGATGCGGAAGAGGGAAACAAAGTACGTTTTGAAACGCTCAGCGCCGAGAAGATCCCCTTCGGAAAGAACAACTTCCTAGAGGTCGCTAGGAAGAAGGCTATCACCGAGGAGGGTGTCAGCGAGTTCATCTCTGTGTCTCGCGGCTACTATCTTCCCGACGGGAGCGAGAAGTACAAGAAATCGATTACGATACCGGACGACCCGAGCATAAAGACCTTCGTGACCGAGAGGATCACGAAACTCTGACGACAGCAGGGCGTGACGGCAGCACTACGCAGTCTGAGCGAGGCTGAGTGCCGCCTCCACTATTCTTTCCGTCCCGCCTCGAGGAGCATCTCGAGGTAGGTCTCCGGCACAGGTCTCGTCAGCGACAGCCCCTTCCTCGCATGGTCCATGAGCTCCTCGGCTCTGGAAGGGTCCTCGGTGACCAGTTCGAGCTCGACGAACTGCCCCAGCTCCTCGACGTCGTCGACCTCGATCCGGAGCTTGTCATGGACGAAGGACACCCGGTGCTTCCTGATGACGGCGAACTCCCTGAACCCTAGCCTCTCTAGCATTCTCCTCGCGGCCAGCCCGTCGTCGACGGCGACGGTCAGCTCCTCACGAGCCTTCGCAGACGACGACGCCATTCTGGGCCCTTTGTATGTGAGTTCGCATCGCCCGTCAGAGGAGCGAATCCTCACGGCCTCGTCAGTCTTGCCGAAATCCCGGGCCGGGTGGGCGAAGTAGATGTCCTCCATCGGTCCCTCCGATATCTTCTCCGCCCCCATGCTCCTGAGTTCGTCGATGACCTTCCCATTGCCTGGGGATCGATACTTGGTCTCTACCTCGATCACGCCATCCTCTAGCCCGTACGGGTAGATTAAGCTGTCTGGCTGCGGAGCCATTCCATCAAACCAAAAGGTATAAGTCCCGACTTGAAGATAGACGACACCCCGGTTGGAAGGTGGACGGCATGGAGCAACCAGAACGTGCGATCAAGCTCCGGAAGGACGAGATGGTAGAGGTCAAGAAGCTCTTCGAGACCGTCATGACATTCGCCTCACATGGCATGTTCTACAGGAGCGGCAGGGTCATCGGCGCAAGGATAGTCCGAATGGCTGGGTCAGACTTCACAAAGGTGCGGGACACCATGATCCGCGAAGGTTGGGCAACGGACATTGACTTCAATGGCGATGTCGTGATCGTCACTGGATCAATCGAGGCGTCCGCTTCAGATTCCCCGAGCTGCCATTTCTTGCGCGGAATGCTGGCGAAGGTATTCGAGGAGAGAACCGGGAAGGACGTCTACTGCCACGAGCGGAAATGCGCGTCCAAGGGTGACGAGCACTGCGTGTTCGTGATAGACACGGAGGTGCTCTGAGCATGACCCGCAAGACCACCGGCATACCCGGGCTCGACAGCATGCTGCAGAACGGCTTCCCGTTCCCGTCAGCGATACTGGTCGCCGGGGAGCCAGGCACGGGGAAGACGACCCTCGCGGTCCAGAGCCTCTTCCACGGCGCCAAGGAGGGCGAGAAGGGGCTGTACATAACCGCCATATCCGAGCCGCAATGGCTGGTGCAGAAGTTCCTGTCCTCATTCTCCTTCTACGACCAACAGTATGTCGAGAAGGGTATGGTGAACTTCATCGACCTCGGCCCGAGCATAGCCAAGAACCCGAGC
>DUGQ01000127.1 GCA_013331315.1 Thermoplasmata archaeon | reverse complement strand
GAATCAGGGCCATCAAGACGGCGAGTTCTGTCAGCGAGGTACGGTTTATCAGCCCGGCGGACAGATAGCCGACTGAGCCGCTCTTGTGGCCTATGCGCTCTATGCCCGTTATCCCGCTCATGATGTCCCCCACGGCGTGCCCGTCGAGAGCTGCCTTCGTCACCTCTGGGGGGTACTCGAAACCAGGACCGTGACCGTAGGTGACTCTGCCCGAGGAGTCCATGACCGCGCAGTACTGGATGTCGAGGTGTCTGCCGAGATGCTGAATGAAGAACAGGCCCGCCTCCACACCGACACCGAAGTCCGCACCCGACTTCTCAAGGGCCACCTTCGCCCTCCGCGTCGCCCCCTCGATCGTCCGTTCGCCTACTGGCTGACCGTGCCCATCGGTGTCGATCGCCATCTCGACGACGTCGACGTACCCGTAGATCTGCGTGAAGACGTTCCTGACCGCCTCCACCTTGACCCGGTTCCCAGTCGCCACCGCCANNGTCGATCTCGCCCCTCACGATCCTCGACGAGCTTATCGTGGCCCTGTCGTCGGCCCGGACCTCGCTGATCACGTGTATCTCGAGCGGCGGAGTCCCCTTCGACTTCCGCCGGTCGTTTATCTCCTCGGCCACGTCGAGCGTCTCCGGGGAGACGACGATAGCGTCCAGGTCAAGGGAGTCGACTGCGGTCCCCATGGAATCCGATATCTCGACAATCTCGAACGGCTTGCCGTACCTAGAGAGGAACCTCGCCAACTGGTCGTGTCGTTCCTGATATGGTTTCACCGGGACGCTCTTCGTGCGAGACGCGAAGGAGTCTCCCGTGAGGCCGACCTGGACGAAGTCTCCTATGCTGAACGCGGTCTCGAACAGCAGCTCGTGCCCAGCATGTATCACGTTGAACGTCCCGCCGACGCCTACCTTCATTGACTACCCCATGAAGGTGAGCGAGATCGCGAGTATCATGATTATCACCATGATGATGTAGAAGAACGTGAGCTGTCTCTTCTTGGAGCACATCTTCTGTTTCCACTCCGACTCGCACTTGTCGTCGCAGAATTCCTGCTTCAGAGGAATCGCGCGCTCGCAGCCCCTGCAGTGCTTGTGCTGCCCGACCTTCTCTACCAATCGCTCACCATGAACCCAATCGGCGAATGGCCATTTAGCGTTTCCCCGTGCTCCGGTGTGCTCCATGGTCGTGCTCGACTCGCACGCCCTCGCACCCAACGCAAGCCACGATCGGCCTGCCGCCCGCTTGGGATATCGCCTCTGACACCCTCTCCGGCTGGTCGGTCAGGGCGACCATGCTCCCACCGCCCCCCGCGCCCGTCAGCTTCGCGCCGTACGAGATATCCCGACATGCCTCGATCAGGCGCTCAAGCTCTGGGTGCCCCACACCAAGGCGGTTGAGGAGCGCGTGGTTCTCGGACATCAGCGAGCCTATCCTCCTCTTGTTGGCCTCCCTTACCGCGTCCACCCCCTCGGCGACTATCTCGCCGATGCGGTCGACCGCGCGAGCGCATTCAGGATCAGATTCGACGCGCTCGCGGACACTGTCGACCAGCGGGCCAGTGGAGGCGTGGACCCCGGTGTAGCCAACAACGAACGAGAGCGGGGGTACGTCGCAGTGGTGCATGCACCACGTCCTCTCGCCCTTCGATATCTTCCAAAGGAGTCCGTCCCCCTCCTCAGGCGACACGAGCACGCCGTGGCCGTGCACCGAGGTCGAAGTGTCCGTAGGGCTGGCGCGCTTCTGCACCCTGTATTCGACCTCGAACGCCTTCCGGGCGATGATCACAGGGTCGTACGCTCCTTTCTCCTTGAGGAGCGCACCCAGGCTGGACACAGTCACCGCGGCTGACGATCCCAGGCCCGAGCCGGATGGTATCGACGACCTCGTGTCTATCCTCACGGGGGGCCCGCCCCACGCCTCGTCGAGGGCGGCGGAGATGTAGGAATGGTACTTCGGACGCATCGGGTGGCCGTTCACCGTGTACTGGTCAGACGTGCTCACGGTCGCGCGGACTCTGAGGTCCAGCGCGAGCGCCAGAGCGGGCTTGCCAAACACTACTGCGTGCTCGCCGAACAAGATTATCTTGCCTGGAGCGGAGCATGAAGCCATCGAATCCTCCACGAACGAATGCGGATATATCTTTTTTCATCCAGGCTCGATGCCTTCGGGCATAGACAACTGCCGATTGTCCAGCGGCCCAATCCCCGCAATAATAAATAGGCGCGAGTGACTTGCTGTGTCACGACAAGCGGGTAGTCACATGGCGCGCACTTCGAGGATCGAGGGATTCTACAGGATGCCCATAGAGGAGCGGCTTAGAATCGTGAAGGAGTTTGCACAGCTGACCGACGAGGAGGAACGGGCACTCTCGGGGCAGGGTGGCATCGACCCCATGATACCGGACAGAATGGTGGAGAACGCCGTTGGGGCGTTCCCGTTGCCGCTAGGCGTGGCGGCGAACTTCCGCATCAATGAGACGGAGTATCTCATCCCGATGGCGATAGAGGAGCCATCGGTGATCGCTGCCGCGTCGAACGCCGCGAAGATGGCCCTCGACGGAGGCGGGTTCGCGACGAGCAGTTCCCCGCCAGTCATGATAGGTCAGATACAGCTGACTGGACTCAGCGACCCCTTCGCGGCAAAGATGCGCGTACTGAGGGAGAAGAGCGGCATCATCGAATTGGCGAACGAGCAGGACCCGATGCTGGTAAAGGTGGGCGGAGGCGCGAAGGACATCGAGGTGAGAGTGGTCGACTCGGAGACCGGGCCCCAGGTCGTGGTCCATATCCTCGTGGATGTGCGGGACGCCATGGGCGCGAACGCCGTCAACACGATGGCCGAGAACCTCGCGCTGTTCATCGAGGGGTTGACGGGCGGAAAAGTCTATCTGCGCATCTTGAGCAACCTGGCCGACCGGCGACTGGCCCGGGCGCGCTGCCTGNNATGGGCGCGAACGCCGTCAACACGATGGCCGAGGCCGTCGCGCCGATGCTGGAGCGTATGACCGGCGGGCGGGTCTACCTCAGGATCTTGTCCAACCTGGCCGTGTACAGACTCGCCAGGGCGACGGCGCTTTGGAGGAAGGACGCGATAGGAGGAGAGGACGTGGTCGACGGCATCGTCGAAGCATACGCGTTCGCGAACGCCGACCCGTTCAGATGCACCACGCACAACAAGGGCATCATGAACGGGATAGATGCGGTCATGCTCGCCACGGGGAACGACACACGGGCTATCGAGGCAGGCGCACACTCATTTGC
>DUGQ01000146.1 GCA_013331315.1 Thermoplasmata archaeon | reverse complement strand
CCAGCTATCTCCACATGGCCCTGTCGACCGAAGTCGACCCTGAGAAGGCCGTCGCCTACCTAGAGCGGGCATCAGGGGCGGCCTGGGGGATAAGCGAGCTGATCCAGAGAGCCGACAAGCTGACCCGGATCGAGGAGGAGGGCGCGAAGAACGTGGGTCCCGTCGACCTCGTGGAGGTGCTCAAGGAGTGCGCGGGCGAGGTGACAAGGGGCAACTCGGAGAAGCGGATGAAGATCGACCTGGACCTCGGCAACCAGCGCTACCTTGTCACGGGAAACGAGCTAGTCAACGAGATATTCGTCAATATACTCGAGAACGCGGTCCAGTACGATCCTCACGAGGAGATATCTGTGCACGTCAGCGTCGGAGAGTTCTTCGTGGACTACAGACGGTACTGGTGCGTCTCGGTGTCTGACAACGGCATAGGCATACCCGACTCGAAGAAGAACTTGGTGTTCGGGAGGATGGGCGGTGGCGCGAAGGGTCCCCCGGCTCTCGGACTGGGCCTCTCGATCGTGCGCGCTATCGTGGAGTCCTACCGCGGCATGGTCTGGGTCGAGGACAGGGTGCGGGGAGACCATTCGAAGGGCAGCGTCTTCAGAGTGGCCTTGCCCATGGCGCCCTCGACGTGAGCCCGTCGACCGAGCAGCCATCGGTCATGACAACGTTTTTCGTGACTCGCTCCATCCAGGTTCGGGGCTGCAAGATGAAACTCAAGGGCAAGGTCGCGCTTATCACCGGAGGTACCGAGGGGATTGGCCTTGCCACGGCCAGGCTCTTCCTCCAGGAAGGGGCGAAGGTGGTGATCTCCAGCCGGTCCCCCGAGAAGGGCGCCAAGGCCTTGGTAGAGCTCTCCGAGCTCGGCGAGGTGATGTTCGTCCGGGCAGACGTGTCAAGAGCGGACGACGCATCCATGATGGTGGAGTCAGTCGTGTCCAGGTTCGGCAGTATCGACATCGTGTTCAACAACGCGGGTGTCTTCGTGGAGAGGACGGTCGAACAGACGACCGAGGAGGAATGGGACAGGCTCATCGACACGAATCTGAAAGGCACCTTCCTTGTCTCGAAGCACGCCATACCCCACATGAGGGCTCATGGAGGAGGCGTGATCATCAACAACTCCTCCGACGCGGGGCTCGTGGGCAACAGGGTCTCCGCCGCGTACTGCGCCTCCAAGGGGGGCGTCACGCTGCTCACGAAGGCCATGGCACTCGACCATGCCAAGGACAACATCCGGGTCAACTGCGTGAACCCAGGGGTGGTCGACACCCCGATGGTCGCCCAGGAGGCCACGCTGTCCGGCGACCCTGAGAAGTACATGAAGCAGATGGACAGGGACCATCCAATGGGTCGGATAGGGCGGCCCGAAGAGGTCGCAAAGGCCGTCCTGTTCCTCGCCTCTGACGACTCGTCATTTGTGACCGGGGCGGCGTTGTCGGTGGACGGCGGCATCACCGCCCAGTAGGCGCGTTCATCGTCCCTCGTCTTCCGCGCGTATGTCTATCCCGAGCTCCTCGGCACATTTGTCCGCGTACTTGCACCAGTCGAAGCAGCTCGGCTTCTTTCCCCGCAGAATCATCCCGCCGCAGTGGTAACAACGGAGGGCAACCTCGTTGGTGAACATCTCCACCTCCAGCCGACAGTGGGGACAGACCACCGGCTCTGGAATCGGCTCGAGCGCCATTATCGCCCCTGGACACCTCGTGAATATCGCCAACTCAGGCCCTCTGGTCGAAACCAGGGACCCCTTCAGATAAAGGCCTATCGCCTTACCACCGCAACATTTCGAGAAAAACCATAAATCCGCTCATGTGCTTGACTCGCCTGAGAGAGGAGTATGGCGGAAGACCGCAGGGAGCAGATGGAGATTCTCCGCAACGCGATTCGTATGGAGATCGAAGGAGAGAGGTTCTTCTCTAGCGCTGCTACGCGGATGAAGTACCCGAGGACGAAGGACGTGTTCATTTCCCTGGCGAAGCAGGAGAGACGGCACATACACGTTCTCGAGGAGGAACTCAAGCGACTCGAGCAGGGCACCAGCTGGGTGTCGCCAGCCTCGGTCAAGGGTTCCGTGGACTCCGGGGCGTCCGTTTTCAAGGACGTCGAGAGCGCGAGCGGCCCTTTGGATCCGAAGGCGGGCGAGCTCGAGGTGCTCAAGTTCGGCATCGAGGTGGAGCGCAAGTCCATCGACTACTACAGAAGGGCCGGGCAGGAAGTCGGCAACCCGAAGGCGAAGGAGGTATTCAACTGGCTGGTCGGCGAAGAGGCCGGCCACCTGACGATCCTGACAGCCGAGCACGATATCCGGTCACGGTCAGGCTTCTACTACGACATGCCCGAGTTCAGCCTCGAGGTCATGTGAGCGGAATCAGTCCGGGTTGCACCTCATCCACTCAGCCAGGGCAAGAAGGTCCGAGAACACGGCATAGGCGGTCTGTGTAACGGCGGGGTTCGTCTCCAGCACTGTCAAGTCCCCCATGAGGTCGGTCGAGATGGTGAGCGCGCTCGAGGTGCCGTCGACGGACCAGAAAGGGCTCTCCTTGTCCACCTGTGTCGGCTCGACACCGGCGACGACCTCCGAACCATCTCTGACCGCCTTGGATATCAGACGGACCTTCTTCCCGGACGCCGCTGCGGACGCGAGATACTCGCCAGACAGCTCGGACATTCCCGTGCGCCGAACCTGCTGAGGGGTTATTCCCGCTCCCATCAGGACGTTCGCGAGGGCTGCGATCTTGGCAGCTGCGTCCCATCCTTCGAGGTCCAGCGTAGGGTCCGCTTCCGCTATACCGCGTCGTTGAGCCTCCTTGACCGCATCGTCCATCCCGCGACCCCTGGCCATCTCCGTCAAAACGTAGTTCGAAGTGCTGTTGAGTACACCCTCGCGGCGAAGTATCTCGCACCCCTGAAGCGTCTTCTCGACGAGGTTGAAGATCGGAGTACCGTCCATCACGGTGCCTTCGAACCTGAGCTTGACGTTCCTGGATTTGGCCAATGACTCGAGCCGGTCGTACGCGAAGGCTATCGGCCCTTTGTTCGCGGTGATGACGTGCATCTTGGACTGGAGTGCGTTCGAGATGTGGTCGATTGCAGGTTGTCCGGAGTCTATGTTCAGTGTCGTCAGCTCGACCACCACGTCCGCCTGGCAGTTGTCGATCATCTCCAGTGGGTTCAGGTCGGTGACCTCCTTCCCGTATCCCCTGAGGTCGCCGTCCCGTTTTATCAGCTCCTCGATTCTGACAAGGTCGAGCCCTCTGTCCGCCAGAAGAGCTCCCTTAGACCTGGTGGATATCGCGAGCACCTCTATGTCAAGCCCTTTGTCCTTGACGAGCCAGTCTCTCTTACGGACGAGCAGGCGTGCGAACTCCTGTCCCACATTGCCGAATCCGATTATCGCGAGGCGAAGAATCATAGCTACACCGTACGGTCAGAAAGACGCGCGTGTGTTCCGGTGACGAGTCAGAGCTGCGTGAACTCTTCCTTTACCGCCCCTCACTCCGGGCATGTCCAGTCCTCAGACAGCTCAT
>DUGQ01000018.1 GCA_013331315.1 Thermoplasmata archaeon | reverse complement strand
GTCACTCGTCGTCTTCGCCGTCCGTCCCCTCAGGGACTGGCTTCGACTTACGCTTCTTCTTCGTCGATCCAGGGATTAGTATCTCCAGGAACTTCTCGAAGTGCTCTTTCTCATGTTGAACCGCCTCCCTCTCCACCTCGAGGTTCGCGACGGCGGAGATCGAGTCCGAGCCGAGGCTGAAAGATTCGGCCCTGAGCTTGTCGAGGTCCTTCGCGAGGAGTTTCTCATGTTCTTCGAGCCTCGCGCCGATGCGGTCCATCGCGAGCTTCTCCAGCATCGTCTCCAGATACTCTATCTGCTCGTCCAGGGTCTTCTTCGACCGGAGCATCATCGCCGCCTCGTGCCTGAAGTCCATCCTGGCGCCCGCGTGCTCCGCATCGGTCGTGGATATCCACACCAGCGGGTGCTCCGGGGAGTTGAAGGTCACCTTCTCCGGGACGAGGGCGTCGGCGGAAATCTCCGTCGCCGGGTCCCCGCCTGAGTGGTAAATCGCGTAGAAGCTCATCCTCTCGAGGAAGTTGACCTCCAGGAAATCTCTCCTTGGTCTGTCGACGACAGCGGGGTTGTCCTTGGCCAGTTCCTCCAAGACGGACATGGGGGTGGCGTCGGGCTTCTTGGTCTCGCCGATCATCCTTGGCGCGCCCGCGACGCACCTGATAGGCTCGTAGGTCCTCGTCAGCCAGAAGGATGGCGGGAAGGCGGTCCACGAGCGCTTCTTGCTGCCCTCCTCGTCCTGCTTGACATTCAGCTTGCTGAACGAGAAGGTCGAGAACTGGTAGCGGATGCGGCTGTCGTGTCTCTCCAGCACCCCCGCGGGGAGCCCCTCCTTCGCGACGATCCTGTCTGCCCAGAACCCGAGGTCGGCCCTGAGCTGCGGCCGCGTGACGGACCCGTTCAGGCTTATGTAGTTCAGTATTTGTCTCCGCGTCTTGGTCGTTAGCCAGCCCATCCAGAGTACCAGGGACTTCGGGGTGTCGATGAACGGGACCGGAAGAACGGTGTGATCCGCCGCCGTCCCCCAGGAGGGCAGGACCGCCTGTCCCGGCATGTGAGCGAACGACCTGTCGAGGTAGGCTTTGAGCGATACGTCCTCCTCCGCGTCTACCGAGTCCCTGATCGGGGCCGGCTCGATCCTGAGGTCTGAGTTGAGGAAGTAGTAGTTCTGCCTCTTCGAGTTGATTGCGACCAGAACCCCGCTGTCGACGCCCTTCGCCAGCAGGGTCCGCATCTGTATCCCGCTCTTGTCCTTGAGCTTCCGCGTCTGAGCGCTGAGCGACAGGCGGCGCATGGAGTCCGTGAGCGGGCTCCGCTCGATCTCCCGTCTCGTCAGCGGCTGCTTGTGGAGCAGCGCGAACACGACCGCCCTTGAGACGTTGTTCGTCAGGAACTCGCCGATCTCGACCGACTTGTCGTTGGACAGTGGAACAACTTGCTGTGGCATCCCATCAAACCCCTATGCTCTGATTTGGTTCAAATCGGAGTATGTCTACTTATAACTATGCGCAAATCGTCTCATACGCTGTCGGCAGCGGGCTCACCTTCTCTCTCGCGTCCGACGGGGCTCGGCTAACTCCTCACGTGAGCCGCGTCGGGGCGGCTCAAGTGCAGACGCCCCGTTGCCTCAGTAGAATTTGGACGACACCTGAAGCTCCTCGTCGACGAGGATCTTCCTCTTGCCGAGCTCCCTGAAGAACGGCTCGGAATCGATACACGCCTCGGGCGGGAGTACCCCTTTCTTGTCTATCTTTCCGCTCACGAGCCAGTTCGCGGCGATCGACGGCGGGACCGCGGTGTCCCTCCCAGAGGAGATCCCGGTCCTCCTGTCGTTCCACGTTCGCACGAACATCGTGCACCTCGCGGGCAGCCGGTCCTTCTTGCCCTCGACATCTACCCTGAAGTAGTCGTACTCGTCGACGACATCTGTGGATTCGCGCGCGTCCTTGAGCGCGTCGAGGTACATCGTCGTGATGTAGTTCTTGGGCGAGACCCTGCCTCGTCCCGTCTCCAGAGGCCTATCGCTCGCGAAGCCCAGCTGAGCGATAGTCTTGAAGGTGGCGAAGTCCACCGGCGGGAACCCTATCCTGAAGCTCACGTGCCTCGTGCCCTTGCCGATGTAATCCGCCATCGTCGCAGGCTCCGAGTGCTTGATGTAGTATGCAGTGACCTTGCCAGCCGGCTCCGGCATGACGACCTGTGTCTCCCCCGACAGGACGGGGACCTTGACCTTCTTGCCCTTGTCGACTATCCCAGGCTCCTGTGTCAGCTCGTCCAGGACGGTCCTGATCGAGTACGCCGGCATGGCCGCCTCGGTCATGGGCTTCTTCGTGCCCCAAGTGCAGTAGATCGATANNTATGCCGAGGACGCATGTCACCCCCGCGTCCTTCGCCTTCTTGTGAAGCTTCAGCTGCCTTAGCGTTCCCTCGTAGAACCCTCCGAGGTCCGTGTAATGCGTCCCCGTCTCGATCGCCGCCTTCATGATCGGCATGTTGAGCTCGTACCAGGCTGAGTTGAGGACGACGTCGACGTCCTTCAGCGCCTTCTTCGTGGCCTTCTCGTCCGTCGCGTCGAGCTTCATCGGGGTAACCCTGTTCTCGTCTATCGCTCTCGCGACATCCTTCACCCTATCCAGGCGGAGGTCCGCCGCGACCACGTCGGCCTTGTACGCGTCCACCAGGTCCCTCACGCTCATCGCTCCCATCTGTCCGGATGCTCCAACTACCAGTGCCTTCATTGTTTCTCCTCTGTCCAAGTGATGTCCCGTACGTTCCCTCA
>DUGQ01000200.1:2806-3702 GCA_013331315.1 Thermoplasmata archaeon | reverse complement strand
CTGGCCGCCTGGATGACCTGGAAGACCGCCGTCGTGGATGTTCCATACGGAGGCGCCAAGGGAGGCATCATCGCCAACCCGAAGGTCATGTCCGTCCCGGAGATAGAGAGGATGACGAGGAGGTACGCCTCCGAGATATCGATCATCATCGGACCGGAGAAGGACATACCCGCGCCAGATGTCAACACTGGCGGGCGCGAGATGGCCTGGATCATGGACACGATCAGCATGGCGAAGGGCTTCGCGGTGCCCGGAGTCATAACCGGCAAGCCGCTCGAAATCGGCGGCTCGCTCGGAAGGCCCGAGGCGACCTCGAGGGGGCTGGTGTACACCGTCAGGGAGGCCGCGAAGAAGATCGGCCTCGACCTCAAGGGCGCGACGGTCGCGATACAGGGGTACGGAAACGTCGGCGCGTTCGCCCACAAGCTCATCGAGAGGGACTTCGGCGCGAAGGTCATCGCCGTCACGGACTCCAAGGGCGGCATAGTGAACGAGAACGGGCTGAAGTACGACGAGGTCATCGCCCACAAGAAGAAGACCGGCAGCGTGGTCGGGTTCCCAGGCACGAAGCCCGTCAGCAACGAGGAGATCCTTGAGCTCAAGGTCGACGTGCTGCTGCCATGCGCTCTCGAGAACGTGCTCACGAAGGACAACGCGGGCAACGTCAAGGCCAAGATATCCGGAGAGGGCGCGAACGGTCCGAACACGCTCGAGGCGGACGAGATCATGACGAAGAACGGCGTGCTCATCCTGCCCGACATCCTCGCGAACGCGGGCGGTGTGACGGTCAGCTACTTCGAGTGGGTCCAGAACCTCTACAACTACGCCTGGACCGAGGACGAGGTCAACAACCGCCTCGACCAGAAGATCACCAAGGCGTTCCACGAGGTCTGGGA
>DUGQ01000200.1:0-2733 GCA_013331315.1 Thermoplasmata archaeon | reverse complement strand
AAGATCAGGGGCTTCTACCCGTAGACCTGAAACGCGGGAATCCGTCCGGGGTCTCCCGGGCGGAACCTTTTCAAACCCTTCTTTTCACTCCATTCCGACAGCCTTGGCCATCCTCGTCATCTCGGCGGTTCCGCGAAGACGGCCCTCCCCCGGCCCAGGCTCGCGTTCCGGAGGAACATCGTCACGAACAGCAGGCCGAACACCCCCAGTACGACGGCGGTCTGTGGGAGGTAGATGGTTATGCGGCTAACAAGCCTCGCTGAGCTCTCGCTGAGGTCGGGCTCGGCCTCGTAGACATAGACCATCACCATGGTCATCAGGGCTAGCAGGGACGTGATCACGACAAGCAGCAGGAGCAGGTTTCTCAGAGGTATCTGCCGTAAGGCGGCCGACGCAGAGGCGAGCCCTGCCGTCATCATAGCCTGAATCACAAGGATCGCGCCGACCAAGGCGACCACGACGCCAGTGAACCTGGCGTACATTGAGTAGACGGCTATATCGAACAGGTCCATGATCTCGTTGAAATCGCGATCCGGGCTGAGGATTCGCTCGTAGTAGTACACGTTCAGAGCGAACCCGAGGACGGTCAGCATCGCGCCGATTGCGACGGCTATGATGGCCGCGTCGAGTCTGAACGTCGGTAGTCTGCGAGGGTTGCCTCGCGGAACCCCCTCGAACCCGGGCTCCGGTCCTGGAATGGGTTGTGAACCCTCGGTCGTAGGCGCGGTCACCGGCCCGGCGGACCTGAGCAGGGACCTCCCACACGAACCGCACTGCCACATGAAATCTGGATTCTCAGCACCACAGTGGGGACAGAACATCGCCCTTCCTCCACTGGACGGAATGAATTAGGTGAATAAGACAGCTCGCACGGATTGCCAATGAGGGGCGAGACTGGAGCGCGATTTCTGCTGACAGGCACGTTAACTGCCACAGAGGGGCTCGGAATCACATGCGCTCGAGGGACTTAGCGAGCTCGCCAGCGGCGAAATCCGCGGGGACCTGAGTCTGTTCCCCGGACTCCATGTTCCTGAGGGTGACCACGCGCTTGGCCATCTCCTCCTTGCCGACTATGACCGCGTACCGCGCTCCGACCGAGGAGGCGTACTTCAGGCTCTTGCTCATGCTCCTGCGCATGAGGTCGACATCCGCGCGTATGCCCTTGGAACGGAGCTTCGAGAGGATGGCGAACGCGTACTTCCGCATGGCGTCCTCCGTGGGCACAACGAACGCATCTATGGGGGCGTATTCTGGTAGCTCCTTTTCGGCCTCGAGGGCGAGCATAACTCGGTCTATGCCAATCGCAAAGCCCGTGCTGAACACCGGCTCGCCACCGAACAGCTCCGAGAGGGTGTACGACCCTCCGCCCATGACCTGCTTCTCCGCGCCGAGCCTCGGGGCGTCTATCTCGAATACCATGCCGGAGTAGTAGTCGAGCCCGCGGACTATGCCCAGGTCGAGCTCTACGTCCTCCACGCCGTGGAGCTTGAGAATCTCGAACAGGTCCCTGAGGTGCTCCTGAACCTTCGCATCGTCCACGCTGTCCAGGACCTCCTTGCCGCCCCTGACGTCGGCGAGGGTGGTGATCCTTTCGAACAGATTCCTCGAGAGAGCGTTGGCGTCGAACATGTCGCCCATGGCGTCGAAGTCCTCCTTGTCTATCATTCGCAGGACGTTTCCTGCTATCGCGGGGTCCTGCACCTCGCTGAGCACGAGAGACTTCATTACGCCTATGTGTCCAATCCTGACATGGAAATCCTCGAGACCGGCCGCCCGCAGGCAGTGTACCGCGAGGGATATGACCTCGGCGTCCGTCTCGGGGTTGTCGTTGCCTATCAGCTCCGCCCCCAGCTGGAAGAACTCCCTGTACCTGCCGCTCTGCGGGTTCTCGTACCTGAAGCAGTTTCCGACATAGTACAGCTTGAGCGGCTTTGGCAAGTTGGACATCTCGTTCACGAAGAACCTGATGACCGAGGCGGTGATCTCCGGCCTGAGGGCCATGTCCCGCCCGCCCTTGTCCTTGAACACGTACATCTCGTCGACCACGGCCTGGCCAGACCTGAGCGTGAACAGTTCCGACTGCTCGAAGGTCGGCGTCATGACCTCGCCGAAGCCGAACCTGTGGCAGACCTCGCGCATCGCCTCCTCGGCCTTCCTCCGCCGGTGCATCTCCGCCGGGCCGAAGTCCCTGGTACCCCTGGGACGCTGAATCATCGGCCGCAATAGGCTGATACGATTTCTTAATCCTTTTGGGGAGCGGGGGATGCAGAGATTGATATCCAGGGGAGATGTTGCAGACAACGGATGGATGCACTCTGGGCAGGGGCCGCGGTCTTCCTGTTCACCTACGCCCTGATATCGATACGCAGGTTCCCCAAGGTCAGGGTGGACAGACCGGCTGCCGCGCTGCTCGGGGCGGCGCTCATGCTGGTCTTCGGGATCGTCTCCCCCGAGGCGGCCATCGACGCGATCAACATGGACATCGTGCTGCTGCTTGTGGGCATGATGCTCCTTGTGGCCGGGCTGGAGCTGTGCGGATTCTTCGAGTGGGTCTCGATCAGGATGATCAAGCACTCGAAGAGCCAGTTCCAGCTGCTGGCCCTCACCATGGTCGTAACGGGCTCCCTTTCCGCGCTCGTCCTGAACGACACGGTGGTCCTGCTTATCACGCCGATCATCATCCGGACATGCCGCCTGCTGAGGAGCAACCCCGTGCCGTTCCTGATAGCGGAG
>DUGQ01000032.1:3204-10014 GCA_013331315.1 Thermoplasmata archaeon | reverse complement strand
ATATGGGGGAGATATAGGGGGGAGGAGAGTGGCTGGGTCAGGTCCCGAGCGGAAAAAGGGGTTGCTCCTTCTTCCAATCTCTGACCAAGAGACGGGGTTCCGTCGTTCATATACGTGTTGCCCTGGATATCATCGATGATAACACCGGCTGGGAATATCTGGCCATGCCGTAAACCTTTATCATACGCCTCCAAGATACGGAACACGGAATGACCAGTGAGGCACCCCTCGGAACCCGGACCGGCAGCCGTCTCAGAGGAGTCATATTCGACCTCGACGACACTCTCGTCCTGTCCACGGTGGACTACGCCCGCTTCAAGAGGCTCATCATCGACCGCATATCCTCGATGGGAGACGACCCTGGCCTATACAGTCCGGATGAGGGCATCATCGGGCTGATCGACAGGTTCTCAGAGAGAATGCTCGGGAAAGGCTGGACGAAGGGGCAGGTGAACGAGACGCTGGACGAGTTCGAGGCGATCATGGACAGCGTGGAGATGGAGCGAGTCCACGAGACACGCGTCCTCGAAGGAGCGCGTGAACTTCTCGAGTACTTGGACTCGCGAGGCGTGAGGATAGGGATACTCACGCGTGGTTGCGCGACGTACGCCGAGGAGGCGCTCAGGCTGTCCGGTCTGAGGGACCATGTGCACGCCCTCGAGTGCAGGAACCCAAGCATGCCCGCCAAGCCCAATCCCGAGCCGTACTGGCATCTCGTGGAGCAGCTGGGACTCCGTCCAGAGGAGACGGTCTTCGTGGGGGACTACCTTCTAGACGCCATCTGCGCCCAGCGAGCGGGAGTGCCGTTCATCGGGGTCATGACGGGGGACCTCACCGAGGAGCAACTGAGAGAGGCCGGGAGCGTAGCCGTCTTCCCGAGCGTCGCCCACCTGGTACCGTGGTTCGAGTCCGTGCTCGAGACGGACAATGAACTATAAATGTGCACAAACAAGACTGCAAAATACGATTCTGGAATCAGAAAGAATCATCTGTGACCGGCGTTCATGAGCCGGATCTCGGCATCCTGGGCGTCCATCAGGGATTCGTCCTGGAGCTCCATGTCCGTCGCCCTGGGCACCACGACCTCCAAGCTGCGTTCCAGCAAGGCCATCTCCCGCTCGTTCAGCGTGCGCGGGTCGACTGGGACCACGAGGGCGGCCTCGTTGGTGATCACGATGTCCCTCAGCTGGTGCATGAAGTGGAGCATGCGGTCGTAGGTGTTCAGTGATATGAGGTACTCGAGACCGTCAATCAGCACGATCGTCCTCGGATTGCCCTCGATGAACGACCTCACCTGGCTCATCAGAATTCCTATGGCAGTGGGGTTGATCCTCCCGTCCCCGACGAGGTTGGTCAACCAGACGATCCTGCTTCCCCCGATGTTCCGGTCATGCTGGATCCTCTTGGGCAGCTCCCTGGTGATGACCATTCCCACGCATCCGGATGAGAGGCCCTGCTCGAATATCTCGAAGCTGAGGCGAGGGCGTCGTTCCTCGACCAAGTACACGTTGCCCGGTTTAAGCTCCCAACCTATGGGCAACGCTGAGGCAAAAGAGTTGCTCAACTAGGCATCCCATCCTTGTCGATGTATATGGGCCAAGCTTTATATAATACTGTTGACGCGAGAGTTGCTGGATGCGAACGTCCGCGGGGGCCCCTTCGAGGCTACAGCCGGTCACAGAACACCCTGATTCTGTCCTCGGCGACGGCGCCGAACCTGCAGTTCAGGCAGTCCTTCACCGTGGCCGCGGCCCGGAAGTCGTAGAAACAGGGCGTCACGAAGAACTTGGCGACCCCGCCGCAGAGTACCATCGACCTCCCGTCGACGACGCTGCCGCTGGGACAGCGCTGACAGTCGTTCGCATTCACCTGACNNTGCTCCGTCCGCAATCCCCGAATCGACTACACCGTTGATATCCGTTTCGTGCGGCCGGACCCGCGGCGTGGGCGGCGGCCGACTGACGAAAAATCGTGGTTCCCGACCGGTCAGTACAGCTTCCGAGCCGACTCGTCCGGCACTTGTGCGCGACGATGAAGGATCCGCACTCGCTCCGAAAGCTTTTATGAGCAGTAATTCGTTGCGTGACCGGCGTTCGGCGCACCCGTCTCATATCATGCCAGCAGCACATCGGAGACATTAGATGCAGGAAATCCCAAAGATAGACATGGACTCGATGTTCAAGGAGATTCTCGACGGGGTCTTTGTGAGCAGGAAATCCGGCGAGATACTCTACTCGAACCCCGCATTCGGGAGCATACTAGGGTACTCCCACAAGGACGTCTCGTCGCTCAACATCGGAAAGGACATCGTCGACCGCGAGCTCGAGTGGCAGGCACTGACCTCGCTCATGGACCAGGGAAGCCCGATAACGGACTACGAGATCAAGATGAGGAAGGCCGACGGCACCAAGATCATCATCGCCCTCTCGGCGACCGTCCACAGGGACCCCAGGGGCATGCCCATCGGCATAGCCGGGGTCATGAGGGACATATCCACGAGGAAGGGGGTCGAGAACGATCTCCGCGAGAAGGCCTTCAGGACAGACATAGTGAACCGGATAACGAGGAGCGCGGGGGCGAGCAAGGGCATCGAGGATGTCATCAGGTATCTGGTCGAGGACCTCCGCAAGCTCGTCCCGTTCGAGCAGCTGAGCCTGGGCGTCACCGAGGAGAAGGGGAGGCACGTCGAGATAATCGCTCCTGACCCCGAGGACGGCTCCAAGGTGCGCTCCGTGGGCAAGGTGCCCTTCGAGGGAAGCCTCGTGGAGAAGCTCAAGTACGGCAAGAACGCGATAGTCGTCGAGAAGGACGCCTCGAGGAAGCTCTTCTCGGAGTTCTCGGTCCTGGACTTCTCGAGGATGAGCTCGGTCCTCGCAGTCCCCCTGAAGAGCAGGGGACGGATAATCGGTTCACTGAACATAGCTCACTCCAGGCAGGGCGAGTACAACTGGGAGAGGGCCGAGGCCCTGCAGATGGTCGCCGACCACCTGTCCGGGATGACCGACAACATCATGCTTCTCACNNGCATCGCACATACAGAGGATAGTCTCATACAAGGACCTGTCATTCTACCTAGTCGACTGGCAGAGCAGGCTCGTCTACCCGGTATACGCGGTAGGCGGCTACACCGATGAGATACTCACCGACCCCCCAAGCGGCCTTGAGGAGGGCATCGTAGGTTGCGTCGTGAGGACCGGGAAGGCGGAGTTCGTCGACGACGTCGACTCGGACCCGAGGGGGGAGCAGATCAACGGAACCCCCGCGGAGCACAACGCGATGCTGGCGATACCGCTCGTGGGGAGCGATGGGGTACTAGGCGTGCTCGAGCTCTATCGCGAGAGGGGTAAGGTCTTCTCGATGAGCGACCTCGAGGCGGGGGTGCTGTTCGCCCAGCAGGCGTCAGTCGCGTTGGCGAACGCCCAACTCGTATCGAAGCTGCAGGACGCCAAGAAGGAGATCGAGCTGCTCAACGACCTGATGTTCCACGACATCAACAACTACAACTTCGCCACCCTGAACTACATCGAAACGATAGCCAAGGCGGGTGTGGTGCCCGAGGAGCTGGAATCGAAGCTGGAGAAGGCGCTACACCTGATCAGGCAGAACTCGAAGCTCATAGACAACGTGAAGAAGCTGACCAAGATAGGGATCATGAGCGAGGAGGACTTCATCCCAATGAACCTGAAGGATGTCCTCGTCAAGGTCACATCCGGGATGGCCCACGCCTCTCCCAACAAGACGGTAAGCTTCGACCTCAAGCTGCCGGAGGGGGACGCCAAGGTGATGGCCAACTCCCTGCTGGACGAGCTCTTCGTCAACATAATCTCCAACGCGGTGAAGTACGATCCTCACGACGAGGTCGAGATCGACGTGACCTGCTCGAAGACACTGGAGGACGGTCACAGCTACTGGAAGGTGACGATCGCCGACAGAGGGCCTGGAATACCCAGCGAGAAGAAGGACCTGCTGTTCCAGAAGTACGTGAGGCTCAAACCCGACTCTAAGGTCTCGGGGACGGGTCTGGGGCTCTCCATCGTCAGGGCGCTCGCGGACAAGTTCAAGGGCCGCGTCTGGGTGGAGGACCGTGTGCCTGGCAAGAGCGAGCTCGGGACGAGGTTCTGTGTGGAGCTTCCCGCGGCCAAGAAGTAGAATAGTGACAGGCGAAAGAGTATTCTGAGTGGAGCCCGTTCGCACACAGGTGAGTGCTGGAGCAGACGCGAACCAGCGGCATCCCGTTTCCATCGTGAGGTGCGGGTCGTATGACCGAGCCGAAGTGGAAGCTGCAGTGCAGAAGTCGATAGACCTGCTCGGCGGGATGGCTCGCTTCGTCTCGCCTGGGGACAGGATCCTGGTCAAGCCCAACATGCTGGCTGCCCGCCGTCCGGAGCAGGCGGTCACGACGCATCCCGAGGTGGTCCGGGTGGTCATAAGGCAAGTGAGGGCCGCGGGTGGCATCGTGGTAGTCGGGGACTCCCCCGCGGGGCCTTCGACGGAGAGGATCCTGAGGAACCTCGCCGAGAAGACGGGCATACTCGCTGTATGCGAACAGGAGGGTGTGCCATTTGTGTTCTTCACGGAGTACGACACCGTCACCAATGATACGGGGAGAGTCGCGAAGACCTTCGATCTGACAAAGACGCTCCAGCAAGTCGACGGAGTCATCTCGCTCGCGAAGCTCAAGACACATTCATTCACGCGCTACACAGGGGCTGTCAAGAACCTGTTCGGGCTGGTCCACGGCCTCAAGAAGGCGGAGTACCACATGCGGATGAGATCTCCCGAGTCGTTCTCGGAGATGCTGGNNTGGTGGACCTCGCGGAGCATGTGAGGCCCCGGCTGACGGTCATGGACGCGGTCGAGGGGATGGACGGAGACGGCCCTTCGGGGGGAAGGAAGGTGGCCATTGGAGTCTTCGTGGCTTCGGACAACGTCCATGCGCTGGACACCGTCGCGTTGAGGGTCGTCGGCGAGGAGCCTCGGAACGTCTGGACCGTGAGAATCGCAATTCAGAGGGGGCTGCTCCAGAGCGACCCGTTGGAAGGAGTCGAGGTGCGAGGAGCCCTGCTGGAAGAAGTCCGAGTCGAGGGGTTCCAGATGCCACCCAAGGAGAGAGCATACGGCGGTTTCATACCCGAGGCAATGGGGGCGTTCATAGGTGAGGGAGTCGCACGTAAACCGGTCTTCTCGAGGAAGCTCTGCATCGGCTGCGGCAAATGCGTCGACATATGCCCTGCCGGAGTACTATCACTCCGTCGCGACCAGACTCCCAAGGTGGGGATCCACAGGGACGGTTGCATACGCTGCTACTGTTGCCACGAGGTCTGCCCGGAGAACGCCGTCCACCTGAGAAGGATGCCGCTCCGTTCCTGGGGGAGGGCCATCAGACGACGCATCGGCCGACGCGGTCGAAAGGAAGGTCGTCGCGCTCACTAGAGGAAGAAGGAATAGAAAACAAGAGGTTTTGTTGGGTTTAGCGACTCCGCGCGCTGTCCAGACTTCAGATATCCCTGCGCCTGCGTCCAGCCTCCACGAGGGCGGCCAGCAGCAAGACCACAGCGCTCATCGTGGCGACAAGCGACACTATCTCCGACGAAGCCGTGACAGACGCGGAGGCGGACACCTGCTCCTCGGGCGTCAGAGCGCCCGCGCCCGCCGCGCCTTCAGAGAGCGCCGGTGGGACAGACGCCGCCTTCACGACAGGGTTCACGTCGAACTCGATCCACGGGGCTCCGTGGTAGAGCAGCGTCGGGTCGTCCGGGTGCGGGCTGGTGAAGGCCCAAGGCCCTTCTACGGTCAACACCTTCCCCACCGAGTCGTAGTCCCAGTTCGCGCCACCCAGCTCACAATAGCCCAGGTCCATCTCGCCTCTGTAGAGCAGCTCGTCATAGATGGTGAAATCGCCGGCCCAGACGTCCTTCATGGCGTCGCTCGGAACAGGTTCCGCGTAGTACGCCGGGAGATCGTCTCCAGTCGGAAGCTCAATCACGAACGTCGCGTACGCAGGCAGTTCGAGCGCCCACGGGGTGTATTCGTAGCCGACCTCGGTGTCGTACAGCGGGTCTCCGCAGTTCCAGCTGTGGTAGGTGACATCACCCATGATCGGGTCATACGGGTCGTACGTCGAGGGGTGATCTTCGCCGCCGTAGACGTAGTCGGCTCCAACAGGTTCCCACACCCAAGCGGCGAGCGCGTTGTCACCGGGCTCTGTGGCGTTCTGCTTGACGCAGTGGAAGCCGCCCCATTGGCAGACCGCGTCAAGCTCGATGTCGCACTCGTCCTCTCTCAGGTCAAGGACCATCTCGAAGTCCTCCATGTAGCACTGGTGCTGAGATATGCCTGTGTGGTTCAACCACCGTGTCATCAGCATCTCGTATCCCCAGCTGACATGAGCGATCTCCAACTGGACGGTGGTCAAGTCACCGGTGAGACGCATCATTGTGGTGGACATGATGTCGTATGGCCATTCATATGAGCAGAAGATGTCATACTCGACATTGCCCTGGTTGTCTATTCACGCGTCCCACGCTGCGACGTAGGCGTCTTCCTCCGTGTCCCACCAGTCGTCGGGGTCATCGGTCGCGCCGAGCCCGAGCCACTCCTCCGCGGCCTCGTGGTTCATCTCGACATCATATATCGTGTAGGCGTACCAGCCGTCATCGAACGTCGTGAGCAGATCCTCCCAGTCGCCCCAGTCATCGTGGTCACTCCAGGTAGGGACCCAGTAGTCGTCCCACCAAGCCTGGTTGCCATACTGGAAGTAGACATACATCGACGCTTCGGAACCCGGCACGTCTGTGCCCATCTTGGGCG
>DUGQ01000032.1:0-3190 GCA_013331315.1 Thermoplasmata archaeon | reverse complement strand
CACCGCGTAGAGTGTCGTGACGTCGCCAGGGTCACCCGTCAGAAGCCTGTCTGTGTCCCAGTCGCCGTACGGCCTCTTGTCCCACCACTCGCCCCACGGCTCTCCGAACATGTCGTAGACCTTGTAGGTGATTTCCGAAGTCACGAACGGGGTGACCTCCACATCCAGGGATCCGGTGACCGATGGGTCTGATTGGTCGCTCACCGTCAGGGTCTGCTGACCCTCTTCGACGAGTGTGACCCCATCGGTGAACTCGTGCTCTCCCGCGTCCAGCTCGGTGAACTCGTAGTCTTCGGGCAAGGTTCCGCCCGCGCCTCCGCCGCTGNNATCGTGCTGGTGGTACACCGTCACGACCACGGAGAACGGATCAGTTGACATCACGCTCGGCGGTCCCGTGACGACTATGTAGTCCTCCACGAGGTCCTCAATCGCTATGTCCTCCTGGCTTCCTTTCAGCGTCGAGTCCGAGGTGTCCTCCACAGTCACGTTGAACGTCCCGGGCTCGTCGAACATGACCGAATCCGGGAAGGTCCGTTCCCCGTTGTCGCTCGCCTGGAAAGTGTAGTCGTCGGGCACCTCGTATGTGCCGCCGGGCGCGTTGGAGTAGAACGTCACCTCTCCGACGTAGTCCTCGAGGACCGTGCCGTAGTTGTCTATGCATCGTACGGTCACGCCAGAGTAGTTGTTCTCCCACATGTCCATTATGCCCGTGACCTCAAAGTGGTCTGCCACGATGACTCCGGTGACCCACACTTCCAGTGTGCCGGTGATCCCTGGGTCGGATGTGTCGTTCACATAGATGGTGTAATAACCCTCGATTGTGAACGTCAAGTCCGCCGTTATGTCCGAGTCTCCGAGAGTGAAGGTCTGGTCTCCAGGCAATGTGACTCCCGCGCTCTCGTTGCACTCGACACTCACTGTCCCGTCATAGGCCATGAACTCGCGGTCGTACTGGTCGTAGATCGTCACGGTCATTGTTTGCAGTGTGTCGACCTCGGTGGGGTCGTCCACGCCAGTCAGAACGAAGTGGTCCGCGACAGGTGCGGCAAGCACGGTCACGGATGACTCTCCCGTCGCATCCGGAACATCCTGGTCCGTGACGTTGAGCGTGTGCAGGCCGGGTGTTGAGTAGGTGACGCTCACATCCATTACGCCGTCCATGACGTCCGTGAACGTCGCCGGGTCCGGCAGGGTCGCGCCAACATCGTCAGAGGCGAACTCCACAGTGCCCTCGTAGCTCGTGTGCACCTCGTCCCACTGGTTGAAGGCCGTCACGGTCGCGGTCGTCTCCTCCGTGGCGATTACGTCCTCACCAGAGAAGGCCACCACGAAGTGGTCAATCGCCTCGGGCTCGTAGACCTCGATCTCGTCCTGTGTGCCAGATATCGTGCTGTCCGATACGTCATACGCGGTCACATAGTGCGTCGCCTCGTGGGTGACCGAATCCACCGTGTTGAAGACCACCGTGAATTCGTGCGTGCCCATGTCCGTGCCAGGCACGAACGTGTAGTCGTCCGGCAGCACCGCAGAGGGGTCCGACGACTCGAAGGTGATCGTGCCGTCGTAGTCCTCTATCACATCCATCGTGAGCGCGTTCACGATTGTCACGTTGAAGCTGCTGGACTCGCCGATTGTCAACGGGCTCCGTATGTCCTCAACGATGAGGTCGACGACCGGTTCCTCGCCGACATCCGGGCAGAACTCGACGAACGGGATGCCATATGGGAGTAGGCCTAGCCGGTCCCACTCGCTCGCAAGCCACTCGTGTGCGTCCTGCTCCATCGACCACGTGTACATGTCGAACGGCCCTTCGTAAAGGAGCTGGTTCGCGTCGTAGTCCACGGACACGACGTCCGCGACGTCTGTCCACATCGGCTCGGCGTAAAGGCACGTGATGTTCGCCGCGTAGTTCACCGTGTCTGGGAACTCTCTCACTCCTATGTCCTCGATCACGCCGTCGCTTCCTGGCGAATGGATGAAGAACAGGACCTCGTCATCGGGCCACTCAAGAGTGAGCGTCTCGCCCTCCGACAGGTTCCAGGCTCCCGGAGTGTAGTCATAGGTCATCTCGGTGTCATACCAGCCACTTCCGGGTGCGAGGTTGAGATAGTCGTACGGCACATACACGTCGTACAGAGATATCGGATACTCGAGCGTCGACTCGACATAGTCCTGCATCAAGGCCTCCCAACACCAGCAGGGTAGGCCCTCAGGGTCCGTTGCCTCGTAGGCGTACAATGCGTACCCCACGGCGGTATCGAGGTAGACGTTGGACATCACGGGTCCGATATCCGCGGTCAGGTACATGTCCTCCATATACCACTCCGTCGGCATCCAGGCCTCGTTCATCCACCTGAACATCAGCGCCTCCATGCCCCAGCTGACGGTGTCGAACGTGAGGACCACCTCGCCGCCGACCATCTCAGCTTCGATGGAGAACAGCACGAATGTGAGGTCGTACTCGTAGGCGTTGTATATGGCGAGCCTCGAATTTCCGGCCTCGTCGTTCAGCCACGTTTCCCATGCCTCCTCGATGTCTCCCTGGTTGGCAGCCCACCACGTGTCGAAGTCGTCCAGGCCAGCCTCGGTTATGCCGAGTACGGCCCTGGCGGCCGTACGGTCGAGAGTGACGGTCCCGTTCCAGGCGACGAACCAGCCATCATACCATGCTCGGGCGCCTGCAGAGAGCTTCTCGGCCTCCTCCCATGTTATGTAGTTCATGTACCAATCGAGCTCGGCGTTTCCTCCCCGGACAGTGTCGCTGAAGAACGGAAGGAACTCTGGGTTCTCGTTCATATTCAGCTCGGGCATGTTCAGGCCGACCATGTCCATCCNNCGCCCTCCCATATGTACAGATACGGATAGGAATCGGTCAAGGCGTACTCGTCGCCGTAGTTGAAGTCTCGGTCCGCGTACCACGGGCCGAGCTCGTGCGCGAACATGTCGTACCAGAAGTAGTCGACGGTCCTGTCGAGCGGGCTGGTGGTGTTCGCGGTCGCGGTCCCGACAGCCGTGTCTCCATCTACGGTCGCAGTCACCGTCAGAGTCGCAACCGTTTCGACGGATGCCGAGAAGGTCACGCTCGCACCGGTCGTGCTTGACAAGGTGTGTTCCCCTGCCGCGACACCAGACACAGCCCATGAGAAGGTAGCGCCGGACATCACACCACCGACGGAGTCGATGGCAGTAG
>DUGQ01000003.1:3936-4326 GCA_013331315.1 Thermoplasmata archaeon | reverse complement strand
ATGGCCGTCACGATGGTCGACATGAACACGTACGCCAGGTACTCCTCCGTCCGGATCTTCATGTGCGCCCTGAGGAGCGCCTCGTCCAACGCCTGGTTGTCGTCCGCCTTGGTGGACGCGTACCCGCCCATGATCTTCCAGCAGAAGTCCTGGTACGGTGTGAGCTTGATGTAGTCCGGTAGGGCGCCCTTCGCCATCCTGACAAGGTGGGGCCCCATCTGCTCGCCCTTCGTTGCGAGCCTCGTCCTGAGGTACTGGTCCTTCCGCACCTCGACGCTCTTGAACGGGTCGGTGACTTCAACCAGGCGCGACACCCCCAACAGCCCCCTCCGCGGGGAGTCTCACGCCCATCTCGCGTCTCGCCTTGTCGGCCGCCTGCTTCGGGTCCTT
>DUGQ01000003.1:0-3880 GCA_013331315.1 Thermoplasmata archaeon | reverse complement strand
TGGCCCTTGAAGACGAACTTGTCCCCCGCCTGGTCCCACTCGTAGACCGTGTTGCTGATGAGCTCGTTCGTCTCGGGCTCGAACCCAACGATCTCGATGACCTGCTTGATCCTCCTGACCATGTCCATGCCGACCCTGGCGTGGGTCTGGATCAGGACGTTCCTGAGCGCGGTCAGCAGTATCCTGGGACAGTTGATGGGCGGGTTCTCGAGCCTGTTCACCATGCCCTTGACGGAGTCGGCGTGCATGGTGGAGTAGGTCGTGTGCCCCGTGGCCATCGCCTGGAACATCGTGTAGGTCTCCTTGCCTCTGACCTCTCCCACGATGATGTAGTTCGGCCTCTGTCTCAGGGCCGCCCTGACAAGGTCGTACATATCTATCTCGCCCGCCGCCTTCCCGTCGGGTCCGCGCTCGCCGGCGCCAGACCTCGTGGTACCCGGGATCCAGTTCTCGTGGGGCAGGTTGATCTCACGGGTGTCCTCCATGGTGACGACCTTCGCCCCGGGCGGGATGAAGAGCGCCATGGCGTTGAGCGTCGCGGTCTTCCCGCTTGCTGTGCCCCCGCATATGATGGCCGACTCGCCGTGCTCGACGCTGAGCCACAGGTACGCCACGATCTCGGGCGACGCGGTCCCGTACTTGATGAGCTCGACAGGCGTGAACGGCTTCTCCTTGAACCGTCTGATCGTGAACGACGCGCCCCTGGTCGTGACCTCTCTGGCGTAGGTCGCCTGCACTCTGTGCCCCTCAGGGGTGGTCCCGTCGAGGATGGGGTTCGACACTGACAGCTGCTTCCCGCACCGCTGCCCGAGGCTGATGACGAACGAGTTCAATGCGTTCTCGTCCTCGAACACCCTGTTGCATTTGATCGATTCGTACTTGTTGTGGAACACGAATAGCGGGATGCCCACACCATCGCAGGATATGTCCTCGATGTGCGGGTCGTTCATCAGGCCGTCTATCGGACCGTAGCCGACGAAGTCCCTTGTGATGAAATACTTGATCTTGTCCTCTGAAATCGGCTCGAGGGTTATGCCCCTAGTCTTGATGAAGCTGTCAACGCTCCGCTCGATGTAGGTCTTCTTGTCCATGACATCGAGCTTGTCCCACTCGTAGTCAAGGGTCTTCTCGAGTGTGCGCTTGAGCATCGAGAGCGTCTCCTCCTCGAACTCGTCGAGCACAGGCTCTATTAGCGTCAGCAGGTAGTCGCTGGCCGTCTGGTTGTACGTCGCGCGTACGTAGCTGAACGGCTCGACGACCCCGTAGAACCCGATCTCCTGTATCGCGGGGTCGGTTATCGGCGGGATCTCCGTGTACGCCGAACCCCTGCCGTGCTTCCACTGCCTTCTCCTGGCCTCCGCCCCCTTCGCTTCCTTTACGGGGACTGGCTTCGACCTCATCTTGCTTAGCATGCCCATGTAGCCGCGGTAGACTCTCGTGAAGAACGGCTGCTCGGGCTTCTCGATCGGTATGTCCGTCTTCATCTTGGGGGTAGCCTCGCTCACTTGAGTCACCTCACGTCGGTCCGAAATCTCCTATCGATACCTGCACGCTCGCTCTCGTGTGGTCGAACCGGCTCACGTCATAGATGTTCACAGTCACGATGTAGTAGTCGTTCACGATGCCGGGTGAGTCATAGAAGGTGGGCTCGGGGACATAGAAGTCAGCGCCAGCGCCGTACACGAGGTCCGCCTGGGTGCCGTTCAACGCCTTCCTGAAGTAACTGGCCCACGCATCTCCGTGCCTGGTCACGATGGTCAAGGTTATGTCCGCAGCGCCCGCGCTATCCTCGTAGGTGATAGTCGATGCATACAGCATCTTGGCGTTGACCGCCTTCGCGCCCGTGCCACCCACGGTCTTGTTCATGCCGACGAGCGAGACCTGGGTCATCTGCACGATCTTGTTGCCGCTGTAGTTCGTGACCGCTATCCCTATTCCCGATATGATGAACTCTCCGTCCGTCTGATTGATTATGATCGCTCCGTTCTCGTATATGATGGACTGCTCCACGTAGTACCTGTTCGGGCAGTAGAGTCTGACCTCCCCGCCTGTGTGTCCGTCGTCAGCCTCCAGGTCCGAGGTGTAGCTGGTGTTGAACGACGGTTTGGCAATGGACGAGTCGGGGACGAACGACAGTACCCCCGCCGTGGGCCCGGCGAAGACAGGTATGCCGGGGGCGCTGAGCGTGACAGGGATCACTATGGGCGTGGTCGCGATCAGGCTGTTGGCGTAATCGGCTATGAGCCCGTCTATGTCCGATTTGAGCGAGACCATCTGCTGGATCGCCTCGGTCATGTGAGTGCTCTCGTTGTCGCTCATCCAAACAGGGACGAACTGGTTCGTGAACACTCCCAAGAACGTCAGGAAGACGAGAAGGGTCATGATGGTGCCGACAGTCGCGGCAACGCCCTCGTCGTTGTCCCATCGCGGCGATTTCTTGATCCTCATCGATGTGTAGTCCTCACAGTGTGCAGAGTGCGGGGGTGACAAATCCATCCTACCACCGAAACTAGGGCGCCGAAGCAACCTAATCAGCACCTGGAAGATATTTAAAGGTGTCGTTACTGGTATCGGGCGAAATACACCTTGTTTCAGACCCATTGGCTAACCGATTACCGGCGATGATAATTGCGCCGACAACCGCCCCGTCTCCGCAACTGATTTCTCACCGCGTCCGCGACCTCGTAGTCCCGGGCCCCCGAAGGTTTAATATGATGTTTTGCCTAACTGCCTCCGCTTCGCCGGCGCCGTGGTAACTCAGTTGGGAGAGTGCAAGACTGAAGATCTTGAAGTCGCCGGTTCAAGTCCGGCCCACGGCACCTCTCTTCTCACAAGCGCGCGCCCATTGGTCTCGTTCCATCAGGAGCGGGGCATACTTTATAGCGTGTGCACGCAGTACGAGCGAATGTTAGGAGGCGTAAGTGTTGCCGATCAAGTCGTTCGAGGTCAACTCTCTGGAGGCGAAGAGGTACACCAAGCTGGGCGAGCGAGTGCCGCAGCTGAGGGTCGACCAGAACACCGCGATAACTAGCGTCACCCCTGCCACGGACAAGGAGGCGCAGCTGGAGTTCAGGTTCGTCATAAGCTATGTCGGGGTCGGCGTGATAAAGCTCGAGGGTAGGATCGTGTGGGAGGGAGACGCCAAGTCCCTGGCGACCCAGTGGGCGGACAAACGCTCGCTCCCGAACGAGGTCTTCGGGCCTGTGCTCGGGGCGACGTACGCGAACTGCATGCCCGCCGCGGTCACCGCGGCGAGGGACATCGGGCTTCCACCTCCGCTGCCTCCGCCGAAGATCACCCAGGGGATGAAGCCCGACGCGAAGGCTTCGAGGGGAAAGGATCACAAGTCGTCCATAGAGGTCGCCTGAGAACTCAGAACCGCGCATACCAACCTGTTCAGGGCGCGCGGGGTTTTCTTCACCTGATGTGGTCCAGAGAGAATNNGCGAGGAAGGTGTTCAGGTTCTCCACCTTGAACTCTATCATGCCGTCCATCAACGAGCCCAGCATCTGGATCTCCTGCTCGCCGTGGACGCCCTTCTCGATCGTGTACATCGCCACCGCGCGGTCCCGCTTCCTCCTCCCGGCTATCGGGCTGAGGAACCTGAAGGCGGTGTTCGGGTCGAGGTACGCTATCATCGTGGATATCGACCTGAAGGCGAGGCGATAGTACGGGCTCCCCTCTTTGAACTTGCTGGCAGCGCTCTCGATCGCCTTCTGTATCGCCTCGTAGTCGGTCGGTGACTCGATGAACTCGGTGAACTCGTCCTGCGAGTCGTCCCCCATGCTCCTCGAGTATGAGTCGATGTACCTGACGAGCCCCTTCTTCTCGTACTCCTCGTATCCGGAAAGCAGGTACATCATCTCGTCCCTGATCTCCT
>DUGQ01000169.1 GCA_013331315.1 Thermoplasmata archaeon | reverse complement strand
GTGATCTTGTCGCAGTTCGTGACTCCGACCCATGCGTCGGCGACGTGCGCCTCGACCATCGACTCCACGGCATCAGCGACAAGCTCTCGCGATGGAAGCGAGTATCTCATCCCTGGAAGCCCCATCGCTATCCCGTCGCATATGCCCGGCACTCCGAACTCGTACGCCCTTCCACCGGCGTCCTCGACCCCTCGCCTGACCTCCTGGACGAGCGCGGTCATGTGTATGTGGCCCGGGACCACCGTGTTGAACGAGTTGGCAATCGCTATCAGCGGCTTGTCGAAGTCCTCGTCCTTGAACCCCGTGGCCCTGAGAAGTCCGCGGGCGGCCGCCCTCGGGATGCCCTTCTTCATCGCTTCGCTTCTGAGCTTGTGCCCCTTCGCCGTCATCAGACGCACTCTCCGAGCCTGAAGTCGGCGTGCAGGGCGGCGATGGCCTTCGGCGCGTCTTGTTTCCTGATTATAAACGATATGTTGAGCTCGGAGGACCCCTGGGCGATCGCGCGTATGTTCACGTCGTTCTCCGCCATCGTCTTGAAAACGCGGGCTGCGACACCGGGCGTGCCCTTCATCCCCGCCCCGACGACCGCGACGATGCTCAGGCCAGCCTCTATCGAGACTTCCCTCACCTGCTTGGACCCCAGGAGGGACAGCTCTAGCGCGTTCTGGGCCTTGGAGCCGTCGTCCTTCGGGATCGCGAGGGTGATGCTCTCCTCAGACGAGCTCTGCGATATCATGAGGACGTCGATGTCCTCCTCGGTGAGGATCTCGAGGACCTTCGCCGCGAGGCGAGGTGTGCCTACCATGCTCGCCCCGCTCACGGTGATGAGGTCGACGTCGTCTATGTTGGTGATTGCCTTCACTATGTCCGCATCCTTGATCCGGACCTCCTTGACTATCAGCGTGCCTGTGCCGTCTGGGTTGGACAGGCTCTTCACGCGGAACGGCAGCTGGAACTTCGCCGCGCTCTCGAGCGCCTTCGGGTGTNNCATCGCCTCTGAGAATGATATCTTGTCGATCATGCGGGCGTCCTCGACTATCTTCGGGTTCGCGGTCATCAGGCCGTCGACGTCCTTCCACACCCATACCTCGTCCGCTCGTATCGCGGCCCCGATGATCGACGCGGTGAAGTCGGAACCTCCTCTTCCGAGGGTGGTCTGGGTGCCGTCCTGCGTCGCGGCTATGAATCCGCTCACGACCGGCACGACGCCCTTCTCGATGAGGGGGTCGATGACCTGCCTGACCTCCAGCGTGGTGACGTTCATCAGGGGCTCGGCCCAGCCGAAGTGGTCGTCCGTGATGATGCCCGCCTCGCCGCCCGTCAACGCCCTAGCCTCCATGCCCAGGTCCTCCAGGACGCCCTGCAGTATGGGCGCCGAGAAGCGCTCGCCGTAGCCGACCACGAAGTCCTTCGACCTGGGGGTGAGCTCTCCAATGTGCGCTATCCCCAGGAGTATGTTCTTCAGGTCCTCGCACTTGGACTCGATGACCTTCACGGTCCTCTCGAGGGTCTCCCTGTCTCGGATCGCGACCTCCGCGCTCTTGACATGTCTCTCGCGCGTCTCCTCGACGAACTTGCGGACATGCTCCCTCTGCCCCTTACCCGCTCTCGACGCCGCGTCGAGGAGCGAGTTGGTCACGTTGAACATCGCGGACGTGACCACCACTATCTCATTGCCTTCGGCCTTGAACCTCTCGACTATCTTACCGACGTTCTTCATGCCCTCGCCGTCGGCAACGCTCACTCCGCCGAATTTCATGACTATCTTCATTGTCCAGCACCCGAGTAGTCCAACTTCGATTCACCTTGTGAAGTCCTTCCTGATCTCTATCAGGTCCCGGAGGACGGAACTCGCAGTCTCCCTTCCTCCGGCCCCCTTCCCGACGAGGGTGATCTCACCGGCGGGATCTGTGTCGAAAGTGATGGCGTTGAAGGTGCCCGACACGTTGAGAGGATGGGTGGCTGGCACCTGTTCCGGAGCGACCCTCGCCCCGTCTCCCACGTAGCCTATGAGCTTCACCGTGTTGCCTGCCTCGCTCGCCTTCGCTATGTCGCCCTTCGTGACGCCGGTTATGCCCGTGATGTCCACGTCTTTGAGCGAGATCGAGGTGCCGAGCACGTAGTTCGAGGTTATGACTAGCTTGCACGCGCTGTCGAACCCGCCCACGTCCGCGGTGGGGTCGGCCTCCGCGTATCCCAGCTTCTGGGCCTCCGCGAGAGCGTCCTGCATCTCGACGCCTTCAGCGGTCATCTTCGTGAGTATGTAGTTGCAGGTGCCGTTGAGTATGCCCCTGATAGAGTTGATGGAGCATCCTTCCAGGCACTTCTTGGCGAGGTCGAGAACGGGCGTTCCCCCGCCGACCGTGCCGCTGAACTTGAACTTGATGTTGTTGTGCACCGCGAGCTCCATGAGGGCCGGCATCGCGAGCGCGAGAGGGCCTTTGTTGACGCATATCACGTGCCTGCCCTCCTTCATGGCGANNGCTCTCCTTCATGGCGACTCTGACGTGGCTCAGACCTGGCTCGCCCCTCGTCAACTCGCTCGGAGTGGCTTCCACCACCACCTCGCAGTCGACATCTCTTATCACGTCCAAGGCGCTCATCCCCTCGTTGTAGACGTCCGCCCCCATCCCTCCAAGCGTGCCCGTCTGCGCCTTCGATTTGAGGGCGAGGTCCAGGTCCAGGCCTTCCGGGGAAACTGCCGCACCCTTGCTGTCCACTATGCCGACGACCTTAGGTCGAATGCCGTAGTCCTTCGAGAGGCTCAGCGCCTGCGAGCCGATGATCTCCGCGAAGCTTCTGGAGACGACCCCGAAGCCGACTATGATGATCCTCATTCCCCGGCACCTCCGAGCACCTTGCTCAGCGCGTCCATCGTGGGCTCGATCACTCTAGGCTTCACGCTCTGAGATATGGCCGTGTCCGGGTCCTTGAGTCCGTGCCCTGTCGAGACGCAGACGATGAGCGCCGACTTGTCCACTAGGTCCTCGTCTATGTCTCGCATCAGTCCTGCCAGAGCTGCCGCGCCCGCCGGCTCAGGGAATATTCCCTCCAGGCGCGCCATGAACTTCTGCGCCTCGAGTATGTCGTCATCCGACACGGCGAACGCTCCGCCTCCGGACTCCTTGAGGGCCCTGACCGTCTTCGTCCAGTTGGCGGGGTTGCCGATGCGTATCGCAGTCGCGACGGTGTCGGGCTTGTCCACGGGGACGAGAACCGAGCTGTCGCTCTCGAACATGGCGGCGACAGGCGCCGCCCCCTTAGCTTGGACGCCGCGTACGGACGGACAGCCAGAGACGATGCCCATCGAGTCGTATTCCTTGAATCCCTTCCAGTACGCCGCGGAGTTGCCCCCGTTCCCGACTGGGATGTACAATATCTCCGGGCTCATCCCGCCCAGCTGGTCACAGACCTCGAACGCCGCGGTCTTCTGCCCCTCGATCCTGAACGGGTTGACCGAGTTCAGGACGTACATCCCGAGATCGTCAGAAGCCTTCATCACCATGTCCAGGGCCTGGTCGAAGTTGCCCTTGATCGCGAGCACGTCAGCTCCGTGCATCATGGCCTGCGCCAACTTCCCCAGCGCTATCTTACCCTCTGGTATCAGTACGACGCAGTCCAGGTCCGCGAGCGCGGCATACGCCGCGAGGGAGGCCGAGGTGTTCCCTGTCGACGCGCAGGTGACGACGCTCATGCCCAGCTCGAGCGCCTTCGTGACCCCTACGGTCATGCCTCGGTCCTTAAACGACCCCGTAGGGTTGGTGCCGTCGAACTTGATCCAGAGGTTCTTCAGCCCGAGCTCTTCCTCGAGGCGTCTGCACCTGATGAGGGGCGTGCCCCCTTCTCTCAGGGAGACTATCTTAGCCTTATCGCCGACGGGTATCGCCTCGCGATACCTCCACACCGACAACGGTCGCGAGTCGAACTCGTTCTCTCGGAGCGCCTGAGCGGCCTCGTCGAGGTCGATCGCGGCTTCGAGCAGACCCCCGCAGGAGGAGCATGCGTAGGCGGGCCTATCACGCTCGTGTGTTTGCCCGCATTCTATGCACTTCACCTCGAAAGAGACCATCTAGACCCTTCCCCACGGAATTCGCGCCTGCTATGGTTGTGCGACATATAAGCCCTTCGCAGCTCCTGGCATGCCTCTGACAGCGCGTTCCAAGGAGCCAGTGCACAACTGTGCTCGGCGGCTGCTGCATCGGGTTTAATACGCACCATCGCATCTCGTACCTTCAGGTGTCGCTGATGAGATTAGAGAGGGCAGAGGTCATCTCGCCGGCAACGATCGCCAACTTCGGCCCAGGCTTCGATTCCTTCGGCCTGTGCTTGGACTCTCCCGTCGATCGTGTCACGATAAGGCGTCGTGACGAGGGACGAGTCAGCGTGAAGGTGGTGGGCAGGCATGATCTCCCCACGGACCCCTCCCGGAACACAGCATCCTACGCGGCGGTGAACCTCGCGGAGATGTGCGGGTGCCGGGGCCAGGGTTTCGCCATGACTGTTCAGAAGGGCATGAAGCCCGGGAGCGGCATCGGCAGCAGCGCAGCCTCCTCCGTCGGTGGGGCCCTCGCGATGGCCGCACTCATCGGGGTCAAGGACAAAGCAGCCGTGCTGGAGGCCGCGGCCATGGGGGAGGAGCTCATCTCCGGTGCGAGGCACTTCGACAACGTCGCGTCGGCGCTCTACGGCGGCTTCACCGCGGTCGTCGAGTCTCCTGCTGGCAGAAAGGTCATCACTATCAGACCACCGAAGCTGCAGGTGGTCGTTCTGATACCGGACATATCGATAAACACCCGGGATGCGCGTGGCGTCCTTCCGAAGAAGGTCGCCATAGACGACGCTGTCCGGAACCTGTCAATGGCATCGGGCATAGTCCATGCGATGATGACCCGAGACGTGAAGTCCATTGGTGCGTTTCTGGACGACTCGCTGTCGGTCCCATACAGGAAGAAGCTCGTGCCCGGTTTCGACGCGGTCAGAGAAGCCGGCCTGAAAGCTGGCGCGGCGGGCGTCTCCCTGGCCGGTTCGGGCCCCGCCATGTTCGCGATAGCCCAGCGCGACGCCAACAAGATACGGCTGGCGATGGCCCGCGCGCTCAGGGTCGCTACCGACCTCCGATCGAGATCGTTCGTGACGACCNNCCCCGGAAAGGGCGCCAAGGTCGTCTCCGTGAAGTAGGGGCCGCTCCTCCGCTTGGGCACACGACTCAGAACGCTATCTTGTCGCCGGGCACACGCGGGAACAGGGCGACGTCCTTGACGTGCCTCTGCCCCGTCAGGAATCTGACCATCCGCTCTATCCCGAGGCCCCCGCCCACAGTCCTGGGTATGAGTCCCTGCCTGGCGACGTCCAGGTACGTGGAGAAGGAGTCCGTGCTGGTCTTCCGCTCACTCATCTTGCGGACTATCTCGTCGTGCTCCCACTCCCTCTCGCCGCCAGAGAGCGCCTCACCGTAGCCCTCTGGCCAGAAGACGTCGTAGTTGTGATAGTAACCCTTCGTCTGCTTGTCCTCCCTGTCGTAGAACTCCCTGGGGAAGTTCAGGACCCAGAACGGGTCCTTCTCGCGCTCGGAGGCGAGCGACTCGAAGCGCTCCCCAAGTTCCGACCTGAGCTCCTGCGATTCGTACACCTTCAGAGGCAGGGACGGCACCCTGACGCTCCTGCCGAGAGCCGAGAGGTCCTCCTCGCACTCCCGCTTGACGAAGGCGAAGACCCTCGCGATCATGCCGTCGACCAGGTCGATGAAATCACTCTTGGTCTGCTCCTTGAGCTCTATGTCGACCTGGGTGAACTCGAACAGGTGCCTGCCGGTCCCTCCCAGCTCGCCCTGCTCGAGGCGGACGTTGGGAGACATGACGTATATCTTCTGGAAACCCCCGTTGAGGAGCGAGAGCTGCTTGTGGAGGATCATGCTCTTCGTGAGGTGGAGTCGCTGGCCGTAGTATTCCACTGAGGCGTCGAAGTGCGGGTGGTTCAGGGGGTCCGTCTCGGGGGAGAGTATGACGGGCATCGTCTGGACGACCCCGTTCTCGTACATGTAGTCGTGAATGGCCTTCAGCGCCGCGCTCTGGACCCTGAGTATGTGCGTCATCTTGGGGTCCTTTAGGCGCGATATCGTCTCCTGCATGGTCATGATCGTCGGAAGTACGATATCTAGCAGTGGTATTTGTCACTTGCTTTCATAAGTGCGGAAATAATCCGATAAATGACAACAAAGATATAGTTGTTCCGGCATATTGTCGAAACATGTTGGACGAGAAGGACAGGTCCATACTGGAGGCCCTCACCCTGGACTCCCGCAAGACCACCAAGGCCATCGCGAGGGAGTTGGACATCCCCAGGGCCACGGTCCATGACAGGATCGCCCGGATGGAGAAGAGGGGCGTGATAAGGCGCTACACCGCCGTCCCGGACTACGGCCAGCTCGGAGTCGGCGTCACTGCCTTCATACTCGCCCAGTTCGACCACGCCGAGGGACGTTCCCAGCGGGAGACCGCCGAGGAGATCGCTGACATAGACGGGATATTCGAGGTCCACCTCATATCCGGCGAGTACGACATGCTCCTCAAGGTCCGAGGCGCCAGCATGGAGGAGATAGGCAACCTGGTGGTCGACAAGCTGAGGGATGTGAAGGGCGTCGCCAGGACTCTCACCTGCGCGTCGTTCTCCACTGTCAAGGAGTGATCCGGCCGAGCCCTTGCTGGGCCTGCCGCGCGCGCGTCACTTCGTCCTCTTCTGGATCAGCCTGGATGCCACTTCGCCGACCTCGCTCCTGACCGGTTCGACCGTGTGCTCCTTGAGTATCCTGCGGGCCTCTTCGCCAGCTCTGGTCAGCATGCCCTTCGAGCCCTTCGTGACCCACGAGTCCCACGACGACCGGTCGGACAGGATCGGGATGAAATGCTCCTCTCTGAAGCGCTCGACCGTGTGTCTCTGTCCCAGGAAGTCCTTCCCTGGGCCGACCTTGTGAGTGACCTCGAGCGCGAGGCTGTCGTCCGAGACGTCGATGCCCTGCGCCATCCTGCCGATGATCCTCGACATCTCGTCGTCTATCACCATCTGCTCGAGCCAGATGGTCCTGCAGTCCTCGAGCAGTCCTATGCCAGCTATCATGTCGGCGCCCGCGAGTATGGGCGTGACCGCGCTCGTGAACTTCTCGTAGGCCGCCTGCTCGTCGGGCTCCTTCGACGTCGTCACGAAACCTCCGGCCAACGCGGGGAACCCGAAGTGGTGGGCCATCTGGGTGTACGCGGCGGATGTGAGCCCGTGCTCCGGACCGCCACCTGCCCGCGTGGACGCCTTCATGTCCAGCACGGCCATGCCGCAGGAGAAGACGAACGCAGTTCCGGGCCTGTGGAGCTGGATGATGGTGTTTCCCGCCAGCGCCTCGGCCACTCCCACCGTGACCGCGCCGGCAAGCGTCACGGGCCCGGTCGCGCCTGGCCCTGGCATCACATAGAAGCAGATGGGCATGCCCCCGTCCGCCGCGACGAACCCTGCGTCCATGCCGTCCGCGTCGATCTGGAGGGGCGACGAGCTCGTGTGAATCGATGATATGAACGGCCGCCTCCTGAACTCCTCCTCCCCGCCGGCAGCCGCAGCCGCGAGGGCTAGCACGTCCTCGACCTCCCATTCCGTCGTGTTCGTGGCGAGGGTGATGTGCTTCTCCGTGTTCTCCAAGGATGCCTGGAGGTCGTGTATGTGCCTCGTGCCCATCGGGACGTCCTGGGACGTGACCGAGGGCCAGTTGATGCCGTGTCCCTTCAGCGCGTCCGAGACGAAGGCCGCCTTCGCGACGTCCTCCTTGCGCGAGACGCGTCTCTCCCGTGTCTCGAAGTCCAACGCCATCGTGCCGTTCCCGTCGCTGCACACGTGCACGTGCTCGCCGTCGAGCCGCGCGTCGTGCCTTCGCGTGCGCCCGAAGAACGTCACGCTCCTCTTGTTCTTGCGCGCGAGCTCCTCGACGAGGCTCGGAGGGAACCTCACGACTGAACTTTTCTCATCAAAATCGCATCCTGCTTCCGTAAGCAACTTCTGCGCTTTTCTGCTCTTGACGACTACTCCCGTCTTCTCGAGTATCTCCAGCGCAGCGTATCTGATCCGCTGCACTCCCTCAGAATCCAGGACCGGCCGTCTGCACCTGACTGGTATGGAATTCGCCATTCTGAACCCCTTC
>DUGQ01000099.1 GCA_013331315.1 Thermoplasmata archaeon | reverse complement strand
CATCTCCTGACCGGCGTAGGCCCTTCCGAAGCCCCAGACGACTCCGATGAATGCCACCGTGAACACGAGCGCGCCTATGACAGGAGGAGGAGACCTCTTCCTCCACTTCACGCTCATGCCGTAGGGTTCGGACACGTGCACAGTCCTTCCGGAAGAAGGCCCGAAAGTGCTCCCGATCATCAGCAATCACGAATACACCACCAGCATATCTTGACATATACGTAACGAGGGAAGTCCGAGCAGGCGGCAGGTAATGGAGGAGTCTCATCTTCTCGACCTGTATGCATTTCCCGAGCCTCCTTGGGTGGCCCATGACAGGCCCTAGTGATTCTTCATCCATACTACCACACCGGCTATCGCAGTGATGAACCCCAGGCAAATCATCCCCAGGAACACGAGAAGAACAATCTCTATCATCAGATCCGTGGGCACCAAGGCTATTATGAGTCCCAGGAACATCATGCAGACTCCGAAAGCGATGGAGGCCCACCCTGACTCCAGTCGAGTCCTTCTGCGTCTCCTGACACCAAGCGCCAGAAACGCTGCGCCAACCATCCCGAACATCAGGCCTATCCACGGTTCAGCCCGATAATCGGATGGAACAGATGAGGCAAGGGCGACAGCTACGAGGCTGAAGAAGACCCCCGCAACCACATCTTGGAGGAGCCTGACCGTCGTGATCCTGACCATCGTCGATTACGATGCTTCTGAGCCCTCATATCCTTTGCCTGGGAAGTCCGCACGAGATGAACAGGCGGATTAGAAGACGACGAGGACCAGAGTCATTCGTCTGCCGAGGTATACACGTCACAGCCCGATTCGAACTCGGACTTCGACAGGAACTTGCGATACTTCCCGTCTGGATAGCATCCCCGGTGCTGTCCCTTCTCGACGAACCACCGGCAGCTCACGCAGGTCCTGCCCGTCTTCTTCCTCAGCGAGGCGAGGATGATCCGCTCCTCCTCAGTGAAATCGTCGCTGGGACGTCGCTCCGAGTGCATCAGACCTGAATCGACGTCAACGCATGTCTACCTTTGCACGGCCGCCTGCCAGCGCTCATATATACCACGTTCGCCAATCGCGAGGGCGTGAAGTTCGTCTACTGCCCCAGGTGCAAGGAGCTGCGCGTCAAGCCCTGGTACACGACAAGGTCACGATGCGCCAGGTGCCGGGACGAAGGGCGCGAGATCGTGACGCCGCGCACGGCACTCACGTTCGTGTTGTACGCAATGGTCATGGCGGTGTTCGCCCTCGTCTACATGTACACAAGCTCCGACAACTCCATATTCCTAATAGGCGGGATCGTGGGCCTGGTCATCGCCTTCGTCGTGCAGGCTATCGAGATCTCGAAGGGCGAACGGTATGCGCGGTCCAAGATCAAGACGACCAAGGCGGACGCCGCCGCCCTAAAGGCCAAGGGCCGCCAGCTCTAGCATCAGCGTGACCCTGCACCGGAAGGCGGTCTCGGAAGGAAGGACGAAGGACGCGGCCCGTGTATCAGAATCGGACAGCGCCTTCTCCTCGACACGAGTCAAGGTGACCCATGCTCCATCGAAGCACCCCGTTATCCACAGGTGAGCAATCACGCCCGGACCCGACGCCCGCTCCGCGATGCTGAGGATCTCCCAATTGGGCCCTTCGAAGACGGCGCCGTCCACGCCTGACGATAGTGCTAACGCCTCGACCGACAGCACCTCTCCGACAGCCGTATCTGGACGCACCACAAGCTCCTTCCCGCAGNNGTCCCGATCGAAGTCCTCAGAATGACCGCGAGCACGGGCGCGGGATCAGGGAGCATCTTCTGGACCGGAGAGTCGGTTCCTGAGGGATCTTCACGAAACACCTGCGAGACGAGCGCGGAGGATATCACGATCGACACCGCGAAGAAGACCATGGCGTCCATCAACGCCAGTTGCCCGGATGCCCTATCGTCAGAGCGACCATACAACGACAGTCACCCTGACCATTACGCACAAGCTTTCACATTCCGCGTTCAGAAGTCTCGATTCGCTCGCCGTCTCGATCGGGGTCCCGACGGCGTGTGAGCGCAACAGCACCAGTTGCTCGGCCTGCGGGTGCAACACTTCAACGGACAGGAGCCAACCGATACCCTCCGGGATATCCGTGAANNGGTCCTGAGCGCCTCGTCTCTCTCGGCGTCGGCTTTCTGCTCGACAGCCCACGCGCCAGTTCCCACCAAGGTCAGAACCCCTGCCAGCACGAACACGAGCACGGGCACATCCTCGATGAAGCCACCCACGGCTCTCTCGTCTCGGCGCATGCGTCGATCTACTCGACGAGACGTGCTCCAACGTGCCTGTTACACGTACGCTACTGAGACGACGAGGGTACAAGCATCCTCCGTCTAGGTCGGGACTCATGGAATCGGCCAGCCGTCAACAAGGGAGGAAGAAGCTCGTGCCCGCGATGAACCGTGAGCTGGCTTGCCCTCATGCATACCAGGAAGAGGACGAGCTGCGGCTCGAGATCGACTGTTCCTCGTGCCCCGGCCCCCAGGACGTCATGAACAAGAGGTGCCTGACCGGGATGGTCAACATCCTATGCTCCGAGGCCGTGCCGCAAACAGTCATACTCAAACGGCACATACACAAGAGGTACAGGGAGTCGGCCCTAGAAACCGCGTTCCAGGCCGCACGCCGATTGTCCGCCTTGAACAGGACGATCTCAAACCACGAGACAGCGTCGGACGGTCGCTGTCGGACATGCCACGTCAGTGTGCCTCACACAGCCGCTATCCTGAGGCGGACTCTGCTCGATGACCCCGTGAACTACGCCGTGGCGTTGCCGTCTCTCGCTGCCGAGGCGAGGGCGCGGGCATGCGGAGCCAAGTGCGACAGGGCAAGTGGCTGCGTAGAGGAGGCCCTGTCGCTGATCGGGCTCAACACCGATCAGTCGCCGGGGGTGTGATCCGCTGCCCGCTCCTCCGAGGATAGTGACCGTCACCCGCACAGCGCCAGCCGGAGTCATCCAAGGGTCCAGCCCGTCGCATGGCGAGAACCGCCTATCTGGCGGTGCCCCGATACCGTTCGAGACCCGGCCGGCGTTCGCGTCCTCTTGGATCACGCCCGAGAGGTGCCCCGAGGACGAGGTCGTGGCCAGATACGAGGTGGAAGGCGTGCCGGTCACGGTTCTCTCCCCCAGGGGGGCCAGTTGCGGGGCTTACATCGTCGCTCCTCCCGAGTACGGAATGAACCCCAGGCAGGTCCGGGTCCTGACGGACGCGATGGAGGAGATACGTAGGACCGGCCTGATGGGGGAGGGCGCACCGTCGCTGAGCCTGATGAGGAGCCAGATATGGCACAGGGCGAAGGACATGACGTACGCGTCCCTGGCGAGACTGGCCGACGAGAGGCACGGCGAAGGACTCGAGAGGCAGGCGGACCGTCTGGCCGATGTCGTGTGCAAATACACCGCGGGTTTCGGCGTGCTCGAGACGATGCTCCGGGACCCGCTCGTCCAAGACGTCTACGTCGACGCCCCCTCGGGCCAGGTCCCAGTTCAAGTGGTGCTGAGATCCGACACAGGAGCCTGTGTCAGACAGAAGTGTCGGACGAACGTCTTCGTGGGCGCGCGTGACCTGCAGGCATTCGTGTCGAGGGTAAAGTACGAGACGGGGCTGGCGTTCTCCGAGGCCGTCCCCGTGCTGGAGGCAGACCTCAGGGACCTCTCGTCGAGGGTGACGCTGGTCTCCCCTCCCCTGAGCGACAGGGGTGTTTCCGTGGCCATTAGGAGGCATTCGAGGGAGACGTGGTCGATGCCCCGCCTGATAGCCAACGGCTCGTTGACGCCGCTTCTTTCGGCCTTCCTGTGGGCCTGCGCCATAGGTCGACGGGCCGTGTTAGTCGCCGGCAGCAGGGGCGCGGGGAAGACGACCCTGCT
>DUGQ01000025.1:822-6570 GCA_013331315.1 Thermoplasmata archaeon | reverse complement strand
TGAGGAGACATAGAGCGTGATAACCGCGACGAGTATGCCCACCGCCGAACCGCTCGCGATGAGGTAGGATATGCCCTCGCGGATCGTGGCCTCCGCGTGCTCGTCCATGAGTTCCGCGGCTTCGGTGGTGTCCCCGATCAGGTTCTCGAGATCGTCCATCATCGCCTCGAGATGGTCGGTCGCGGTCTTTCTGGCGTCGTCCGATTCGCTCACATTTCCGTCTCGCAGCAGTTCGATGGTGGTATCCGTCCAGTTTTTGTAGTCGTTCCAGGACGTCTGGAGGCTGCGCAGGTTTGACTGTTGCGAGGTGATCAGGTCCTCGCGGTCCATGCTCACTATTATCTCGGACATCTCTGGCATCACGGCGAACGTGTATGTGGTTCTGAAATCGATCAGGAACTGTGAGAAGACCGCCTGACGGTCAAACATCTCGTTGTAGTAAGCGTTCGCCGTCGGCAATCCATATTCGAGGATGTACTGCCTGAACGACACGTCCGCGGTCAGAAGGGACGCTTCGGCGTTCGCGATCTCTNNACAGTGGCAATCGGCACGAGCGACAGCGAGAGGATAATCGCCATCAACTTCGGCGTCAGAGGTATTCTCAAAGCACCACCCTCGCAGGATTCACGCAAAGGCCCCCGATGACAGGCGGCCCGCTAGAACCCAGAAGCCCTTGCATGGATATCAAAATTGGTACGGACTATATAAAAATATGTCGTCCAGAGTTCGCAGATAGATAACTGGATTTCCGACCCACTGACCGCCTCTGGTCCGCCCTGACAAGAAATATCTACGGGTCATGTCAATAGGTCCGGTCGATGGAGCACGAGGAAGAGCAGGTCTACGACATGGTGAAGCGCCACCTGCTCAAGTCGCGAGGGTTTGACATCAGCGGCTACTCAAAGTCCTTCATCGGTCGGGCGGTGAGGAAGCGCGTCGGTCGCTCCCAGTGCAGAAGTGCTCTCGAGTACGTGGCCCTGCTCAGGCGCGACGACGATGAGGTGAACGAGCTCATCTCCGCCCTCTCCGTCAACGTCACTGACTTCTTCCGAGACAGCGGCGCTTTCGAGACGCTCACCGACCTGGTGATTGGGCCGTTGGTCCAACAGAAGATTGAGCTTGGCTGGAGCGCTCTGAGGGTATGGAGTGCGGGCTGCGCGACAGGTCAGGAGACCTACACGATTGCCATGTGCGTCGCCGAGCAGCTCAGGAAGGACCGAGAGGGCAAGAATCTGGTGGTCCGGGTCAACGGGACCGACCTCTCCAGGTCCGCGTTGGCGACGGCGTCCCGGGGGGTATACACGGAGCAGCAGGTCAGGGGGGTTCCCAAGCACATCTTCACGACCTACTTCGAGAAGACCGATGAGGGGTACGAGGTGTCCCCCGAGCTCAAGCGGATGGTCCGGTTCACTCACGGGAACCTGCTGGATCGCCCGAGCCTGAAGTTCTTCGACCTCATCGTGTGCAGGAACGTCGTCATCTACTTCTCTCGCCCTATGCACGATAAGCTTGTCAGGAACTTCTACACCGCTCTCAGGCCGGGCGGATACCTCATGCTCGGACGTACGGAGACGCTGATGGGTGATCCGAGGAGCTTGTTCGACGTGGTGGACCACGAGAACAGAATATTCAGAAGGCTTGACGACGGCGGGATTCTCAGTCAGCTCTCCGCGGGGACCGACAGGGGTGCGGTGTCTGACAGAGCTTCGAGGAGATCCTCCTGAAGACTGCTCAGTTCCGAGTCGTCCATCGAGCTGAAATCATACGTGCCAGGGACCTCGATGTCACGCATGAACCCCTCGATCGCCAGGTAGTTCTCCTTCATCTCCCTGCGAAGATACTGCTGCATCCGGTCAATCTCGACGGGCGTGAGCTCCATCGCCATGATCTCGGCTAGAGTCGCCCCCTTCTTGTCTGCCTGGCTCACGAGCCTATCCAATACAGCCTGCATAGAGCTCATCCCATCCTGTCGTATGACAATCGTCAGACAGTAAGACGTCGTGCGGGATATATATCTCTTCCCCTCAGTCGACCAGGTCCACCCAGGGGGCGGGGCGTTCCCCCTCGCCCGCCACGACCTGGCCGAATCTCTCCTGAAGCTTCCTGGTGATCGGCCCGGGGACGCCGTCTCCCACCGGCCTCCTGTCCACCTCCCGGATGGGGGTCACCTCCGCCGCCGAACCGGTGAAGAACAGTTCGTCTGCGAGGAACAGCTCGCTTCTCACGAAGTTGCGTTCCTCCACCGACACGCTGAGATCGGCGCAAAGGGACATCACCGAGTCACGAGTTATCCCAGGGAGAATGCCAGCGTTGAGCGGAGGGGTGAACACCTTGCCGTCCTTCACCATGAATATGTTCTCGCCCGACCCCTCGGCGACCATCCCAGCGTCGTTGAGCAGTATTGCCTCGTCGAAGCCGTTCTGCTTGGCCTCCATGACCGCGAGGGCGCTGTTGACGTAGTCCCCGCAGATCTTCGCTGTGGCGGGAACCGTCGTGCTAGACATCCTCCTCCAGGAGGATGTATGGATTCTTATCCCGTTCTTGATCCCGTCCTCGCCCAGATAGGCTCCCAGCGGGAAGGCGAGTATGAAGGTCTCCACGGGGTATCCGATGGGGTTGACGCCTATCCCGGAGACGCCGAAGAACGTGATCGGGCGAATGTAGCAGGCCTTGAGGCCGTTCCCCCGGATGACCTCTTTCGTGGCGGCGCAAAGCTCGTCCACCGAGTACGGTATCTCGAGGTTTATCGCCTTCGCCGAGGTGTGGAGCCTGATCATGTGCTCCCGAAGCCTGAACACCGCGGGTCCCTTTCTCGTGTCGTAACACCTGATCCCCTCGAAGACTCCGGTCCCGTAGTGAAGGCCATGGCTCAGCACGTGCACCGTCGCGTCCTTCCAGGGGATCATCGAACCGTTCTTCCACACTCTCTCGGTTGGCTGGATCTGCATCATCAGTCCACTCCTTTCCTTCTCCTGTTCGCCCTCACCCTGTTCCGCAGGACGCCAACCGTGTCCAGTTCGACCTCGACGACATCTCCGTCACTCATAGGTGAGATGCCAGAGGGGGTTCCGGTCGCGATTACGTCCCCAGGCTCGAGGACCATGATCGATGATATGTACTCCACCAGGGCGGAATCGCCGAACACCCTGTCGTCCGTGGGTGACTGCTGTACCGTCCTTCCGTTCAGGCGGGTCGTCACCATTGTCGGAGGCGCGGAGGACAGCAGCGGACCGATGGGGGCGAACGTGTCGAATCCCTTCGCCCTGGTCCAGTCTGGGTCGGCCTTCTGAAGGTCGCGCGCCGTGACATCGTTGAGGGCCGTGTACCCGAAGATGAACTCGTCTCCGTCGGAGACGTGGCTCGCGCGACGACCGATGACGATGGCGGACTCCCCCTCGTAGTCGACCCTTTCCGACAACTCTGGCAGGACAATGTCATCGTCATGGCCGACTATCGCGGAGGAAGGCTTCGTGAATATTATCGGGGCGGAGGGCGTCTCCCACGCCATCTCCTTGATATGGCTCTTGTAGTTGAGTCCAATACATATGATCTTGGACGGTCTGTCGACGGGCGGGAGTACGCGCAGGTCACGCAGCGCGTGTGTTCGCGCCGTCTCGCGTGGCTCGGCGTCGAAAAGGTTCGATATCCTGTCCGTGTCGAGCTCCACGACCTTCCCGCCGTTCACCACGCCCGCGAAGATCCTCTCTCCGGAGCGGAACTTGCCGTACAGGCCGTCAGATGTCACGCTCTCGCTCACTTCCGCGCTCCCTCCGTCGAAGAGATTCGGTCATCAGCTATCTATTACTTTTGGATGCCAAGCAGCCAGCGGAACCCGGTTACTTGAACATCTTGCGTATCTCTCTGCCGACGACCTCTATCTCGGACTTGGCGCCGTCACTCCTCAGCTTCGTGAGCGCCGGCATGCCCGCCTCGTACTCGGCGACCCATTCCTTCGCGAACCGGCCTGACTTGATGTCCGCGAGGATGTTCTTCATCGCGCTGTTCGTTGCGGGGTCGATTATCTTCGGCCCCCTAGTCCGGCCGCCGTACTCGGCCGTGTTCGAGACGTTGTTCCACATACCCTCGATCCCGCCCTTCTGGACGAGGTCGATTATGAGCTTCAGCTCGTGAAGCACCTCGAAGTACGCTATCTCCGGCTGATATCCGCTCTTGACTAGGAAGTCGAACGAGGACTTGATCAGCTCGCTCGCGCCGCCGCAGAGCGTGACCTGCTCGCCGAACAGGTCTGTCTCGGTCTCCTCCTCGAAGGTCGTCTCTATCACGCCGCGGGTCGTCGCGCCGAGTCCCTTGGCTATCGCCAACGCGATATTCTTCGCCTTCTTGGAGTGGTCCTGGTGGACCGCGATGAGTGCGGGGACGCCGTTACCGGCTTCGAAGGTCTCGCGGACCAGCGCCCCGGGGCCCTTTGGGGCCACCATGATGACGTCAACGAACTTCGGGGGCACGATCCGCTTGAAGTGTATGTTGAACCCGTGCGCGAAGTCCAGGACCATGCCCTCCCTGAGGTGAGGAGCGACCTCGGCGTCGTACACGTCCTTCTGCACCTCGTCAGGGATCAGCATCATGACGATGTCCGCGCTCTTCACGGCCTCAGGGATGTCCAGTATCTGCATCCCGTCCGCCTTGGCCCGCTTGTAGTAGTCGTCCTTGAACTTCTGGGCGACAACCACGTCTATGCCGCTGTCCCTAAGGTTCAGCGACTGCGCCCGTCCCTGTATTCCGTACCCTATGACCGCCACCCTCTTCCCCTTGAGGACGTTGAGGTTGGCGTCCTTGTTGTAGTATATCCTGGCCATTGTCTCACTCTCGTGCGGTTTCTAGATTGCGTTTATGACTTCGATGTACTTGTCCGGCTGACTCTTCTTTATGACGGCCTCGACCTCTTCAACGCTTCCCGTCATCCGGCATACCCCTTCCTTGCTCAAGGTGACGGCGTACGCCTCGTGCCGTCTGTGGTCGACTATGTCCGCCTCGATGACTTCCTGGAGCGCTCTCAAGTGCTCTATTACCCCCAAAGCCGTGTCGCGGTCCCTCAACGATATGACGATCCTGGACCGCTCGGCCATCTCGCAGGGTCCGACCACTATCGTGTCCACGTTGATCTTCTTCCTCGTGAACTCGGCCATCACCCGCTGCATGACTCCAGGCTGGTCGTACGTGAGCAACATTATGACTTCCATCTCACTTCGAGCCTCCTTTCCATTGGCATCTGCCCTTGATCCACTCCGACGAGCTCTTCCCGGGAGGGGTCATTGGCAGCACGTCCTCCTCGGGGTCTATCACGAAGTCCAAGAGCATCGGCACGTCCGTTTTCATGCCTCTCTTGATCGCCTCGGCAACCTCGGAATGCTTCTCGATTCTTATAGCCTCCGCCCCGTAGGCCTCCGCGAGCTTCACGAAGTCGGGCGACCTTCCTAGGTTGGTCGCGAGGTAGCGCGAGTCATAGAACAGCTTCTGCCACTGCTTGACCATCCCCAACCATCCGTTGTTGAGGAGACATATCATGACTGGGATGTCATTCTCCACCGCGGTTGAGAACTCCTGGGACACCATCTGGAGGCTGCCGTCCCCGGCTATGTCGGCGACGACGCTCTCGGGCCGGGCGATCTTCGCTCCCAGCGCGGCGGGGAAGCCGAAACCCATCGTGCCCAGGCCCCCCGACGTTATGAACATGCGTTTCCCGTAGCACCTGAAGAAGTGGGACGCCCACATCTGGTTCTGACCGAC
>DUGQ01000025.1:0-770 GCA_013331315.1 Thermoplasmata archaeon | reverse complement strand
ACCTTCTGAGGCTTGATCGGGTCGGACGTGAGGTTGTAGTCGCAGGTGCACTCCTTCTTCAGCTCCATGATGCGGTCCTTCCAGGTGGCCTTGCGCTTCCTCTTCTGCAGACCCGCGATGAGGGCGTTCACCACGGTCCAGGCGTCGCCCACGAGTCCGACCCTCCCTTTCACGTTCTTCCCGATCTCGGAGGAGTCGATGTCGACATGCACGACCTTCGACTTGGTGCCGAACTCGCTCAGCTTGCCCGTGACTCGGTCGCTGAACCTAGTGCCTATCGCCAGTAGGACGTCGCAGTTGTTCAGAGCGTAGTTGGCCACCTGCCTGCCGTGCATTCCGCACACGCCAAGGACCAGCGGATGGTTCTCAGGTATCGATCCCTTCGCCATGAGTGTCGTGACTATGGGAGCCGTCAACATCTCCGCCAGCCTGGTTATCTCGGGTCCCGCCCTGGACCACGAGACCCCCCCGCCTACGAGTATGGTAGGCCTCTCCGCCCCCTCCAGGAGTTTGATGGCGTCCAACAGCCCGGTGAGGTTCCTCTTCGGCTTGGGAACCCGTACCTGTCGTTCCATGTCCTCGTCGGTGATCTCCTCCTGGAGGATGTCAACGGGGAGGTCGATATGAACCGGTCCGTATCTTCCGGTGGTCGCGATCAGGAACGACCTCTTCATGACCTCTGGCAGGTTCTTCGGCTCGGTGACCCTGAAGTTGTGCTTGGTGATAGGCATCATGAGGCTGAACGAGTCCGCTTCCTGGAACGCGTCGTT
>DUGQ01000058.1 GCA_013331315.1 Thermoplasmata archaeon | reverse complement strand
GCGCTCTGAAGCCAGGAGGCACGATCCATTACTACGTGATCGCCGAGGAGAGCGCCCTCGAGGAAAGGATGGATGATATCAGGTCCTTGGCAGTCAGGGAGGGCCGCGTGATGAAGCAGCTCTCGAGACGGAAGGTGAAGAGCTACTCCCCCTCACTCAACTTCTACGCCTTCGACCTCTCGTTCCTTTGAGGCTCTGTCGGGCTCAGTGTTATCCCCCTCTGCTTGTGGTAGTTCCCCGACCTGTCGCTGTACGCCTTGACGGCGGAGGACCTCAGCTCTTCGAACACGACCTGGGCGAACCTCTCGCCGATCGGCAGCTCGATCGGCTTCGCCGAGGCGTTGTATGCGGAAAAGGTAAGATTTCCGTGGAATCCCGCGTCTATTCGTCCAAAAGAAGACAGTATTCCTTTTCGAACCCAAGTCGTCCGAATCCAAATTCCACCCACGATGTCGGACGGCATCTCGAGGAACTCCCGGGTCCCGATCACGAACCACTCCTTCGGCGGGATCAGCGCGACCCCGTCCTTGGTCCTCTCGTCTGTCGCGGGGATCCAGACCTCGTCTATCGTGACATCATACCCGTTCGGGGTCAGGTTCCCCTCGACGAACCCCTCTATCTTCAGGGCGCTGTTCTTCATCATCGCGATTATGTCCGAGTCTGATAGGACCGCCATCCTGACATCAACCCTTCTTCTTGCTGGCCTTGCCCCGCTTGCGCGCCGGCTGCTTCCTCGTCGACGCTGGCTTGTCTGGCGTCGCGCCGAGTTCCTTGGCCGCCTGCTTCGCGAGGTCCCTGAAGCGGNNACGCCGCCGGCCATTTCTCGTTTAGCTCGACCGCGAAGGCCTCAGAGACGGCCTCCGCCCTTGTGAGGTCTATCGCGTCGAAGCCGGCCTTCGCAAGCTTCCTGTTCACCGGGTCCGTCGCCTTCTCCACCCTCTCCCAGGTGAACAGCTTGCCTATGCCGTCCAACTCCTTGACCAGGTCACCGATGTACTCCGTCCCGAGCTGAGCCAGCAGTTGGGTATACAGCTTCGCGAGGTCCTTTGAGGATCGCATCGCCGTCTTCCTCAGGCCTTCCATGAGCTTGTCCAGCTCCTGCTCGTCGATATCCTTCAACACGCCAGGAGAGGACGTGATCGAGTCCTTCACGCCGGTCATCAAGGCCGGCTCGAGGTCGGTCTCCACGAACCTGATTATCACTATGCCGTGCCTGGCGAGGGCGGCCTTCGCCTCGACCAGGTCCTTGTAAAGGAGTGGGTTGAGCAGGGGTGTCATGGTGATCCTGCCCTGGTCAGATCTTGGTGAAGCTGTCCGCCTTCTTCGTGTCCAGCTTCTTGATTACCTCGACGAGTAACTTCACCGCGTTCTCCGCGTCCGACAGGCTGAGCATCCCAGCGTGAGCGTGGATGTGTCTGGTGGGGACGCCGATCACCAGGCTCGGGCACCCGGCGTTCGATATGTGTATGATGCCGGCATCGGTCCCTCCCCTCGCTATCTGGGACAGCTGGTGCGGTATCTTCGCCTTCTCCGCCGTCTGCAGCACGAACTCCAGCAGCTCCTGATTGGGTATCATCGACGAGTCGTATGTCGTGATGGACGGGCCGAGCCCCATCTTGGTCGGGGCCTCGCTCTCCTCAATGCCAGGGACGTCTCCGGCAATGTCCACCTCGAGCGTGATACAGACATCTGGCTTGACAACATAGGCCGTCGTCCTGGCGCCTCTCAACCCGACCTCCTCCTGGGTTGTCGCCGCTCCGACGACCGTGTTCGGGTGGTCGATCTTCTTCTCCTTGAGCGCGCGTACGACCTCGGCCGCGATGAACGTCCCTATCCTGTCGTCGAACGCCTTGCCAATCGCTACTACGTCGGTCCCCTTCCTCTTGCCGTCCCTGAAGACCTTCTTCTTCAGCGTGGAGAACGACGAGTCGGGCATGATGGGATTGCCTATCCTGACACCCATCTCCTTCGCCTCCTCCTCGTTTGACGCACCTATGTCAATGAACATCTTCTCCTTGGAGACCACCTTCGACCTCTCCTCAGCCGGGAGAAGGTGCGGCGGCTTCGCGGCGATCACTCCGCAGATGTCGCCCTTTGCGGTCCGGACCTTGACCCTCTGCCCGAGGAGCACCTGGTCGAACCATCCTCCGAGTGGGTTGAATGTCAGGTATCCCAGCTNNCGCTCTTCGGAGGGCAGGAGGTGTGGAGGCTTCGCGGCGATGATGCCGGGGATTATGCCCTTCGCCGTCCTTATCTTGACCCTCTGGCCTAGCAGGACTTGGTCGAACCATCCACCTAGAGGGTTGAAGGTCAGATAGCCGAGCTTGTTGATCGACGAGACCATGAACCCGACCTCGTCCACGTGTCCAGGAAGAAGAACGACGGGTCCCTTCGACTTGCCCTTCTTGGTGAACAGCAGCGAGCCAAGACGGTCCGTGGATATCTCGTCCGAGAACTTGCCAACGTATTCCTTCACTATCCTGGCGGGTTCTCGCTCGAAGCCCGCAGGACCGAAGCTGTTACAGAGCTCTTCTAGGAAAGCCAGACTCTTGTTGTCAAACAGAACAAACACCCCTCATCCGGCCAATCAGGATATCAATAGATAACACTTCCTGTGGACGCGTTCGGCAATGGGCAAACTTCAATACCGTCCCGACTCTTGGGCATCACACCGGCATCGGTCGGACCAGGGGGGCACTCAAACGAAGAGAGTCACGCATCTGCTCACCGGAATGGCCGTTGGAGCGTTGGCCTCCTCAGTGCTGGGGGACGCGCAGCTGCCGCTATTCGCAATAGGGGCTTTCTTCGGCATACTCCCCGACTTCGACCTCGTGCTCTCTCCAATCTGGCCACGCGCCCATCGGTCGGCGGGCTCTCACAGCCTCATTGCCGCAGCCGCGATTGCCGCAGCCTGGTACGCGGCGCTAGTCTTCGTTCTGGAGCCCTACGGGGTACTCGTCCTCGGCTCGGCGGCAGAAGCCTCCGCGGCGGTCGCATTCGGCGCGGCCTTTCTTCATGCCGCCGAGGACTCCCTGACACATCAGGGATGTAGACTGATGTACCCCCTGTCGCGAAGGAGGTGGCGAGGACCTGTCAGATACGACGATATCGCGTCGAACGCCATCCTATCCCTGGCGTCTATCACGATCATCTGGTTGTCCGTCGGGACAGGCGCGTGGGGCGCCTAGGCGAGCGTCCGGGCCCTATGGTAGGCAAGTTATAAATTCGGATACGGTAATCAGTTGGCACCAGGGGGGCGAGAAATGTCTGAGATTCTGCCGGACCTAAAGTACACGAAGGACCACGAGTATGTCAAGGTGGATGGTAAGCTCGCGACGATCGGACTCACGGATCACGCTCAGCATGAATTGACCGAGATTGTCTTCGTGGAGCTTCCATCGGTCGGGAAGGAGATTGCTACCGGTGACGTCGTGGCGAACGTCGAGTCTGTCAAGACTGTCTCCGAGGTGTTCTCGCCCGTGTCGGGCGTCGTCAAGGAGGCGAACGACAAGCTGGTCGACTCGCCGGAGCTACTCAATACGGACCCATATGGCGAGGGATGGATCGCCGTCATAGAGGTCTCCGACACTTCCGGACTACAGTCTCTGATGTCCGCGGANNCATGGCGAAGGAGGATCTCTCGCCTTCGAATGCCCAGGACGAGTTCTCCGGATTCCCCGTCGTCCTTGGCACCGTGGGAGGGGACAGGGACAACATAATCACGTTGGCGATGTGCCACGTGTTCTCGTTCGAGCCCCCGCTTATAGGGGTCGGCATTGCCCCGAGACGGTTCAGTTACGATCTCTTCCGACGCAGCGAGGATTTCGCCGTGAACATACCCGACAAGTCGATGTTGCGGGCCGTCGAGATATGCGGTTCGAGGTCTGGACGCAAAGGGGACAAGTTCGAGGCGTCTGGATTGACCAGGGAGCCGGCCTCCAAGATATCCGCGCCCCTGATATCCGAGTGCCCCGTCAACATAGAGTGTGTGAAGAAGCTTGAGGTCGAGGCGGGCGACCACACATGGTTCATCGGGGAGATCGTCGCTGCCAGACGTCGGGCCGACCATCACAAGAACGAGGCGATCCTGTACTGGGGGGACTACAGGACAATCGGTGAGTTGGTGAAGTAGGGAGGTTGCGTGAGATGAACGTGATCGACGCGATAAAGGGGCGCAGGAGCATCCGGAAATACGAGCCGAAGAGCATTCCGAGCGAGTTGTTGGACCAGCTGCTGGATTCTGCGAGGCTGGCACCTTCGTCCAGCAACCTTCAGACCTGGGACATCGTCGTTGTGACCGACCGGGAGCAGCTCATGAAACTCGTGAAGATCGCCGGGGGCCAGGAGTTCGTTGGAGAGTGCTCCGCCTTTCTTGTGGGCGTTGCGGAATCGGACACTCCGTACGCTGCCGTGGATGTCACGATCGCGTTGGATCATCTCTCGTTGAGGGCGGTCGAGCTTGGACTCGGCACGTGCTGGATCGGCGACTTCGAGGCGGAGCCTCTGAGGGAGATGCTGGGATTGCCTGAGGACCGAGGAGTGCCTATCTGCATGACGCTCGGATATCCGGCTCATTCCCCGTCGGCAACAGGCCGTAAGGGCTTGTCTGATCTCTTCCACTCGGATCACTGGGACGCTCCGTGGCCGCGATGACCGGTCTGCGGGCGAATCAGGGGCGTATGTTCACTAGCTGAGTCCCGGTTGGAACGGCCAACCTATAAATTCAAGTACGATGCTCTGGACAGTCGGAGCGCTGAAGGCCGGCTGCTCCGAGGCATCACCATGTACCTGTTCAACGCTTGTCCGAGGGACTGCTATGACACGTGTTCGATTGTGACGCGCGTCCGAGGTGAGAAGGTTCATTCCATCGAACCGAACAGCAAGCACCCCTTCACGAAGAAGATGCTGTGTCCCAAGATGAAAGACCTCGTGAGCGGCTACGTCTACTCCAAGGAAAGGGTTCTCCATCCGCTGAGACGGATCGGACCCAAAGGCTCGGGAGAGTTCGAGAGGATACCGTGGGCCGAGGCCCTCAGGACCATATCCAACGAGATCAAGGCCCGATCGTCGGAGTTCGGGACGAGCTCGGTTGTGCAATATGGCTACGCTGGGAGCATGGGTCTCATCCAACGCCGCTTCCCATCCCGATTCTTCAACGCCGTCGGCGCTGGAGGGATCGACGAGACCATATGCTCGAGTGCGGGCGCGAAGGCGTTGGAGATCATGTACGGCTCGTCGCTCGGCATGCTACCGGACGAGATCGAGAAGTGCAGGCTTATCGTCGTATGGGGCATGAACCCAGCTTGGTCGAGTCCGCACGGGCTCCAGATGCTGAGGAAGGCCAAGAAGGCGGGAGCCAAGATCTATGTCATCGACCCGATCAAGACGGAGACCGCCGAGCTGGGCACACATCTACAGGTTCGCCCCACGACCGATGCCGTCCTCGCGCTCGGATGTGTCAACCACCTCATCGAGAACAGGCTGCACAACGAGGAGTATATCAAGCTCAACACGACGGGCTTCGACAAGCTGGCCGAGATCGCGAAGAAGTTCGACATGCACAGCATCTCCAGGACGACCGGCCTGAAGATACGGGAGATCGAGGACTTCATAGCGGACTACGCCTCGATGCGTCCCAGCTGCATCATGATAGGATATGGGATGCAGCGCAACAGGAACGGCGGCGACATGGTGAGGGCGATTGCCACGCTTCCCGCCATGATCGGCGAAGGCAGGAGCTTCTTCTATTCCACGGACATCGACTGGTACGACTCCGACTATCTCGAGGCTACGCATCTCACGTCGAGACAGAAGACGCACTACGGGATGACGGACTTCGGGAGGACGCTGGACTCCGGCAAGGTCAAGATGGTTTTCGTCTACAACTCGAACCCGCTTGCGACCCTCCCGAACCAGCAGCTCGTGAGGAAGGGCTTCATGAGGGACGACGTCTTCGTCGTGGTGCACGACCTCTTCATGACCGACACTGCGGACTGCGCGGACATAGTCCTGCCCGCGACGACCTGTTTCGAACACTTCGACATCAACGATTCCTACTTTCATCAGTACATCTCCCTGAACGAGAAGGCCGTCGAACCCCTGGGTGAGTGCAGAAGCAACTCGGACCTCTTCAGGGCCTTGGCGTCGGAGATGGGGCTGACGACCAGAGAACTCTTCGAGGAGGACGAGAAGATCGCACAGACCCTGATCTCGAAGAGCAAGATGGTAGAAGGCAAGTACGAGACCCTCAAGAAGAGAGGATACCTGAAGATAAAGGTGCCAGAGAGGAAGGTCTTCCAGACGCCGACGAGGAAGATCGAGCTCTACTCGGCCGCCGCGGAGGCCGAGGGTCTCGGGGGGCTGCCGTCACATGTCGAGGTGAAGGGGAAGCTGCCGTACCAGCTCATCACCCCCGTGCACATGATGCTCTGCAGATCCCAGTACCACCAGAAGAACCCCCAACTCGAACCTGTGGTGTACGTCTCGCCCAAGGACATGAAGGTCGAGAGGTTAGACGAGGGCTCAACCGTCACCCTGAGGAACGAGTTCGGCGACATCCCCGCGAAGGTCGAGATGTCCGATGCCGTGCCGGAGGGCGTGTTGCTCTCGTACTCCGCCCTGTGGCCAAAGCTGACCGGTGGGGCGAGCGTCAACGTCCTCACGACGGACTTCGTGCAGCGGTACGGGCAATGCTCGGCATTCAACTCCACATTCGTCGAGATACTCTGAGCGACTCTGTCTCCGGCGCATCCTCAGCGCCCTTTGATGAGGGTTATGTTGGAGGGACCCGCTAATCGCTGAACTCATCGGCGCATTTCGCTAGCAGCACGAGGGAGATGATTCCCAGTACGGTGGATATCAGCCCGCCTATGCTGATTATCGCGATGACCGCACTGACTCTCACGAAGCCGTAGCGCTTCCTTCTGCGGGCCATGACCGCCCCGGCGACAATGATGACGCCGAACAAGACCTCCAGTGCGGCACAGCACTCCAACGGCGACGCGTGGATACCGTATTCTTCCGCAATCCTGCCTTCGATCATGGCAAATATGAAGGCGGTTACGAACGCGGCGATGCCCGCCGCGACCAGAAGACTTGATACGATCTCAGGATAGGGTGAGGCGGAAGGCGCGAGCTGCCTCTCGTCTATCACGTACCTGTCCCCAGCCTCTCGAGGACCAGTGACTCCATCGCCTCGGATCGTCGACATGAGCGACTTGAGGAGTTCGGTGTCTACCTCTGCGTTCTCGACGCTCGTGTTGAGTCCACCGACCATCCCCATCGCTTGGATTGCGGTCGCCAGAGGTCTAGCGTCCCCCAGTATGACGAACCTCGCTGTCCTGGAGGACAACGGGTTGACCTTCTTCACCAGGACCACCTTCAACAATCTGCCTCGCAGGTTGATCGACTCGACCCTGTCGAGGGGCAGCTTTGCCATCAGGATGCCAGTCGGAATTCCGACGAGTATGCTGTCCCTCTGGGCGAAGACCTTGGATCGCAGAAGTCCCGCGGACACGGCAATCGACAGCAGCACAGCGATGGTCGCCGGGAAGATCATGGGAATGTCATCGAAGAGAAATGTCCCAATCACAATCGACATGCAGACAATCACGGGAATCGCGATCAGGCCGCTAGCATTCATGCCCCGAGCTTCCGCGATCGGCGCGAGCGGGTCCCCCTTCTGCCAGATGAACTCCGTCGTCCGCGAGCTACCCCTGGAGCTGTGAAATGCGAGCACGAGCATCATCAGGCCAAGGAGCGTAGAGGCCAGGTCCACGGCGAGTATATCGTCGCCGTTCGCCAGTGAGATGACAAGTGCAATCGCAGATGGAACCAAGATCATGCCACCGAGAATCAGAAGGATGAACGACAGCCCTTTCAGTGGCTTGGGCTTCACCTCCCACTTCTGCGTCGCAGTCGTGGGCCGAGGTTCGTCCGTCTCCTTCTCAGCCGATGGTCGTACTCGCTGCTCGGGAATGGCTGCTTCAGACCCATCAAAAGGAAACCCGCAGTTACCGCAGCTCTTCATGTGCGCCGCGTTCTCTGCCCCACACCTGCGGCACTTCACCACCAATCCCTCTCTGTGGGTCACTGCCGCAAAGGCTAATCAAAGTGTCGACGGCTTCTCCGCAGTCAGCCTTGGATCCCAGCGTTCGACGTGCGGATCACGCGTACCCGAAGAACTCCTTGTGTATCTCGACAACGGTCTTCTTCAGGTCCTTCTGGCCCACCGTGAAGTGATATGCCACCGGGGAAGCTCCTGCCGAGATGAGCTCGACGTTCACGTCCTTCGACGCGACCGCCTTGAACACCCTCGCCGCGACCCCCTTGGTGCTGCCGAGTCCCTCGCCGACCGTGCAGACGAGCGCCCTCCCCGTCTCGATCTCGTAGCTCTCACCGATGCCTCCCATGAGGGGCTTGACCGCTCTGTTCGCCGCGTACGCGTCGTTCTCGTCGATTATCACCGCGACGCACGTCTGCGAGGTGGTGGCGGAGAACAGGTTGATGCCCGCGTTCGTCAGGCAAGTCGTGATCTCCGAGAGGAATCCGGACTTGTACCCTGCGCCCGTGTCATACACCTTGAGAGTGGCGACCTTCGGTACGCTCGACACGCTCTTGATGACGTCCTTCCTCGTCGCCTTGCTGTTGCCTATGATCGTACCTGGTGACTTGGGGTCGTACAGGTTCTTGATGACGACATCTATGCCTCTCAACCTTGCGGGCTGGACCGCCCGTGGATGCAGCACCTGCGCGCCGAAGTAGGCGAGCTCCGCGGCCTCCTCGTACGAGAGCCTGTCTATGAGGAAAGCCTTCTTCACCATCTTGGGGTCAGCGCTCATGAACCCGTCCACTTCTTTCCAGATCTCGACAGGTCCTGACTTGAGGGAGTATGCGAGGACCGATGCGGTGTAGTCTGTACCGCTCCTTCCGAAGGTGGAGACGTGGCCGTTCTGCGTTATCCCGAAGAACCCCGTCACCACGGGTATGGTGCCCTCGTCCAAAGCCTTCTTGAGAGGAGGTCCAAGGTTCTTCTCGCACTCGCTCAGAATCGCCACTGCGTTGAAGTGCTCGTTGTTCGTGACAAGCCCGAGAGTGTCGGTCTCCATGGGGATTGAGTCCATGCCCGCGTGTGCCAGCCTCGCAGCAACGACGATCGTGGACAACCTCTCCCCGGCGCTGAGTATCAGGTCGTATGTTCTCGGGGTCAGCTCCTCAGTGTAGGTGACCCCGTACAGCAGCCTGTCCAGCTTCGTGACCTTCTTCTCGATCATCTCGAGCGCCTCCTTGCGCGCGGCCCCGTCGCGCTTGGGAAGTAGCTCCACGTGCCTGAGCTTGAGCTTGAGCAGGAAGTCGTCGATCTCCTTCTCCTGCTTCGGGGACGCCACGAACTCCTTCAGGGCGTCCGTCACCCCGGACGCCGCCGACACGGTC
>DUGQ01000125.1 GCA_013331315.1 Thermoplasmata archaeon | reverse complement strand
TACTTCCGTGGTGGGGAGTTGCAGGGGGGTAGTTAGATGTATGCTTCAACAGCAGACATTGTGGAAGAGAACAGTGAGCCTTGTCACTCGCCGAACGCGCGCGGCGAACGAAGGGTTTCCGGCGTCGTAGCCTTTGCGGTAGCAGCGTGCATGTTGCTCTCGACATTCACGGCCTTGCTCGTGATATCGCCGGGAGCAGAAGCCGTGCAGGATGAGCTTGTCCAGATAAGGGGGGGAACTGTCCCCGAACCGGATGACTTCAATCCGTTCTCGATGACGACCGGCATATCCTATACGGTGGCATGGATGATGTACGAGATGTTGTACACCACCGGCCCTGAGAGAGAGCCGTACCCTCAACTTGCCGAGTCGTACGAGAAGAGTGAGGACGGCCTCGTCTGGACCTACCATCTCGTTCAGAATTCCACTTGGCACGACGACGAGGATGTGACCGCGCACGATGTTGCGTTCACCTTCAACATGATACTGGAGAACCCGGACGAAACCGCGCTTCTGGGCGGCTATCTGAAGGGATTTGTCTACCCCGTTGTGGCACTGGACGACTACACTGTCGAGATAACCCTGGATGCGCCCAAGGCCACGATGTTGGCCATCAACGTTCCGATCCTGCCTGAGCACCTTTGGGACGATGTAGTCGCTGACGGTAAGATCGAGACGGTCGACCTCTGGGATTCCGACTACTTCCCGGAAGGACCTGTCGGGTCGGGGCCTGTGACGTTGTTGGAGTACTCGAAGACCAATGGATTCATCCGGCTCGGCAAGCATGAAGGGTACCACCGTCTTCCTGGACTGGAGACCAACACGATAAACGTCGACGAGATACTGTACGTGATATACAACAACGAGGCGGCGATGACGACCGCGCTCGAATCAGGGGAGCTCGATGTGGTGGACGGTGTCCCCGAGGGGCTCTGGAACACTATCCTCAGTGACCCGGACATCGACGGACAAGCGCCGGCAGCATTGGACCTGACGGAGTTCGGATTCAATTGCGCGTCCAAGGAGCTGAGGGAATCCACGACCGATGGCAAGACAAATTTCCCGAGGGCGGCGAAGAACCTTGAGACGACCAACCGGTCCGTGAGACAGGCGGTAGCGATGGCCACGGACAAGACCATGATCATCGACGAGATACTCCGGAACCTGGCACAGGAAGCCGATTCGCTAATACCGACGGCCACCCCGTTCTGGCACTACTATGTACCGGAAGAGGAGAGGTTCGAATTCAACATAGAGGCCGCGAATCAACTCCTTGACGACAACGGATATGGCCAGTTTGACGGCAGTGACTTCGGCTCCGCTGGAGTCAGGGAGAACGAGACGAGCGGGGCGAAATTGGAGTTTGAGTTCTATTACATACGTAATACACAGAGGGACGAGCTGACCGCCACGAAGATGACGGAATGGTGCGAGGAGATCGGCATCAAGATGAACATGCACGGCGTCTCCGAGGGAACCCTGTATAACATGTGGTTCAACCTGGAATACGACGTGTTCATCTGGAACTGGCAACCCGATGTGGACCCGGCGTTCCTGTTGTCCGTGCTGACGACGGACGAGATACCGGTGAACTCCAACGACATAACGGCCTGGTCGGACTGCTACTACTCAAACCCAGAGTATGACGAGATGTACGACGCGCAACTGAAGGCGATGGACATCTACGAGAGGCAGGCGATAGTTCACGAGATGCAGCGGATCGCCTACATCGACTGTCCGTACATCTGCCTATGGTACCCGTCCAGCCTGATTGCCTACAGGACGGACACCTTCATGAACTACCCAGATATGGAGCGTTACTCCGGGTCGACTCCTGACACGATGTGGTTCTACTTCAAGATCAAGCCATATGTGGAAGGTGCCAACACCCCGCCGTACGACGTCAACGCTGGAGAGGATGTCACGCTCTATGTCGGCGACGAATACACCTTCATTGGATCGGCCAAGGATTTGGAGAGCGAAGACGCCGACCTGAACTGGACCTGGGTGATAGTCGAGGAGGCGAGCGAGACGACCTTGTACGGGAAGTCAGTGACTCACCTGTTCGATACCGTCTGCGAAGCCGATGTGACGCTCAGCGTCTCGGACCCCGAGGGCGAGAGCGACTCAGACTCGATGGCGGTCACGGTGCTTGAGCTGCCCGAGGCGGGCATAGGCTGGCTGGTGGGTTACGTCAATTCCACGGACGGCGCGCCCGTAGAGGGAGCGGTAGTCGATGTAATAGGTAGCCTGGCACAAGACAACACCAACTCGCTAGGGTTCTACAACATAACCCTCGAACCCGACACATACGACATCGAGGTGAGTGCGGACGGTTACCTGGGGGATGCCGGAAACGCGACCGTTGTGAAGGACAACCACACCTGGCTGAACTTCACGCTGGAGGCGACCGCGGGCTCGGTCTCCGGATTCGTCTACGACTCTGACACTGGAGATCCTGTCGCGAACGCGTTGGTGCAGCTGTTCCTTCCAGACGATGTCAACGCATCGTACTCCAAGAAGACCGCGCTGAATGGCTCGTTCAATATGGCGAGCGTCAACGCGGGCAACTACACCGTAGTGGTCAGCAAGACAGGGTACGAAACGAACGACACTACTGATGTCACTGTGGTGGTCGGCGACACGGTCTCTCTGGACATCAGACTGAAGGCGAGCTCCGAGGACAAGGAATCGAACACCGCGGCGATTGCAGCGGGCGCCGCGATCATCGTCATCGCGGCAATCGCTGCCGCGGCCCTACTCATGAGACGGAAGAAGGGACCGGAGACAGGAAGCGGCGAGGANNTGGACAGCGCAAACCATACCAAACCCCTTCTCTCACAGCCTCTGACCTGAGAGAGGCGGACACAGCATCGGACCCAGTGGACGGGAGGACAGATGAAGAACCTGAGACGCAAGATTCTGAGGAAGGTACTGAACTCTCTCATCACGCTGATGCTTGTCATCATCATAAACTTCATGTTGTTCCGCATGATGCCGGGGGACCCCATCAAGTTCATGGTCCCGCCGAACCCGAAATTCACCGATGAGTACCTGAACCAGCTGGCGGAGAACTACGGCCTGAACGATCCCCCCCTAGAACAGTTCGTGACATACGTCAAAGGGGTCTTCACCCTGGACTTCGGAAACTCATTCATCTACAAGAACACGTTAGCAATGGACCACGTCTTAGAGTACATGAAATGGACCATCGTGTTAGTTGGCGTCTCGTCCATATTCATGATTGTCATCGGGATGTTGATCGGAGTAATAGCGGCGTGGAAACGAGGAGGCATGTTCGACACCGGATCGCTGGTCTTCTCGCTGTTCTTCTACGCCATGCCGACCTTCTGGCTAGCCATGATGATGATCATCCTGTTCTCTAAGACATGGGAGGTATTCCCGCCGAGCAGGGCGCTCGAGGTAGGCACGACTTTCACGTTCACCCTGGACTCGTTCATCGATCTGGTGGAACACCTCGTGCTGCCGGCTGCGACCCTCACTTTAGTGAACATCGCGGCGTTTTCGCTGCTGATGCGTGGTTCGTTGTCAGATGTGATGACAGAGGACTACATACAGACCGCGAGAGCGAAAGGATTGTCCGAGCGCAACGTGCTGAAGGACCACGCCGTCCCCAACGCCTTGCTGCCCATGGTCGCGCTGATAGCCATCACCATCGCCTACATCGTGGGCGATGGTGATGGCTATCAGCGCGACCATGGGCAGCAAGGCGTTGGGGACGGCGTGGTCCTTCAGCACGTTGCGCTGATAGCCATCACCAT
>DUGQ01000030.1 GCA_013331315.1 Thermoplasmata archaeon | reverse complement strand
ATGCCACAGCGATATGGCAGGAGAACATAGATAGCATTGCCAGCCTCGTCTCGTGCCGGTACACCGTCGGCTCAGGCTGGGGAGAGCCAGAGCTGGTGGAGAAGGACGACACCGGCCATGTCCTTTCGTGGGACATCTCCGCAGCCAACGACGGAGAGGCCGTCGCCGTCTGGGCACAGTCGGACGGGGTGAGGGCGAACATACTTACCAGTAGGTTCGTCCCCGGCGTCGGATGGGAGGAGGCCACACCGCTCGAGAAGGACGACAACAACGCCGCGACGCCGTCAATCTCGGTGGACGACGCGGGAAACGCAGTCGTCGTCTGGATACAGTTCGACGGCTACCGCTACAGCGTCTACGCCAACCAGTATGGTGAGGGCGTTGGCTGGGGCGACCCAGAACTCATCGAGGAGTTCACCGGACAGGCGGAGCAGCCCTGGGTGGCTGCCGGCGGAGCCGGGACGTCCATCGCGATATGGCTGCAGCACGACGGGTTCATGCAGAGAGCGTGCGCCAACACTTTCGTGACTCCGGACCGAAGCTCTCCGGTCCTCCTTGTGGACGAGCCGGTATCTGGAACGACCACCCAAGTGCCTGTCGTGACGGTCTCAGGCGTGACCGAACCGGGCGCGACACTCTCTATCGGAGGGACGCTGGCGGTCGTGGGCGATTCCCCAGGCGCGTTCTCGATGAACGTCGCGCTGCTGGAGGGAACGAACCTCATCAAGGTTGTCGCGACCGATTCGTCGGGCAACTCGGAGAGCGTGAGCGTAACCGTGACCTTCGAAGATCCCGTGCCAGCGCTCTGGGCGGAACTGGCAGCCGTCGGCGACGGCCTTGTCGACGTCGTCGCCGCCCTGTCGGATGTGTGGTCGGACCTCAACGCCGCCGTCGAGGACCTAGAGAGCCTGCAGTCCTCGCTCGACGCGCTCTCCTCCGACCTGGTATCGCTCGAGGAGGAAGTCCAGGGTTTGCTCGCGGAAGTCGACCAGTTGGGCGATGACCAGTCGACCTTGGGCGCGGAACTCGACGAGTTGCTTGCGTACGTCGATTCCGTGAGCGAGTCGCTCAACGACACCCAGACACTCCTCGACGAGGCACTGGAGGATATCATCCAGGAGATGGAGAACTCCACCGCTGACGCGGAGAGCTCAAGTGACAGTACGGGCGCCTTCGTGCTCGGTTTGATCGGTGGGCTCGTAGGCGCACTGGTCATCATCGCCATCGTGAGGATGATGAACAGGAGCCGTGAATCTGGAGGGAACGACGGAGAATCCCCTCCGAAATCGACGACATCTGAGTGACGGCACCGGTGAGAAGCTCATCAGAGCCTCGGCTACACGGATAGAAGAACGACGCCCGCGATCAGGACGACGCCTGCGGCAATCGCTGCCGTCAGTAGGAACCACGGAACCAGAGCTCTCAAGGGCAACCCCTTCCCCTCCCCCATAGGGTGGATCTCGATCCGGTAATTGTGGCCACAATGAGGGCAGACTGTGAAGTACACCGCCCGATCCATGGCCCTGCCGCATGACCTACATGTGGCGAAGGGCGACTCTCGTGAGCCTCTTGACTCGGGTTCGAAGTCCGTTCCACAGGAGTGGCAGAGGACTGTGCCGATGGACATCTCCAGTAACAGGTCAGGATCATGCACGCTACCACTCTCCGTTATCCACTCCGCCTATCCTCCTTATAACCTTACGCGTTAGCGGCGATGCGTCGCCTCTTCGGCGCGTGGCAACACATATATAATGCCTAGAATGGCGAATCCAGCGGTCGTAGACTTCGCTGACCTTCTTCTGCCCACTGCCCAACGTCCGCGGACACCACTGTTTCAGTTTCGTCGGAGAGATTCAAGGAGCGCGTTGTGATCGCACGGCAGTGGAACAAGTCGGAGAGCCTAGATGCTGGCGGCTAAGTCGTGTGACTGGTACCAAGAAGGTCACAGTCTCTCAAGTCTTCCATGATCTTGAATGTCGATAGTGTCCTTCTTCTCTTGGCTCTTACTGACGAAATACAGGAGAAGCGTGAGGAACGGCGCTATCATGGCCGCCAATATCCACTCAAGGGTGGATCCTTCGATTCTCCATCCATCCCTTGAGTAATGGATGGCGGCGAATATGCTCCCAAACAGCAGGATGACGAGGGTCGTGAACGTGACAGAGGCTATCCGGCTGCCGCCCACGCCCATCATCCCTACTATCGGAAAGAGGAGGATCAGCAGAATGAATGAGCATGCCAAGACGGTCCAGCTGATTAGTCTCTTCTTCCTCCTGTCCACGATGTTCACCCACTGTTTCTTAAGCGAGCCGAGGTATATGAACAATTGCTGGGAACTCCCTTGGCTCACTTCCTGCCTGTTTTGCTGCGGAAAGGTCTTTACGATGAGTAGCCCGTGTTGAATCGCGTACGATGGAGACATTTGATGGAGAAGCCGGTCGATTCCTACAACTCCAACGAAGCTAGGCTCATAGGCTGCTGTGGCGCGTATTGCAGAACCTGCAGGTCTTTCGTCCTTGGTCATTGCCCGGGCTGCAGGCTGGGGTATGAAGATGGCAGCAGGAGTATCGCGAGAGCGAGATGTAGAGTCAAGGCGTGTTGCCTTGGCTCAAAGAAGCTGGAGACCTGTGCTGATTGCGCTGGATACAGGTCTTGCCGCGTTCTGAAGGACGTCCACGGTAAGGATGGACACGAATACCAGGGATACCGAGACTCCCTCGAGTTCATCGCGCGAAACGGATATCGGGAATTCTTAAGACGTGCGAAGAGATGGAAACGGGCCTACGGGGAGCTGTGAATCCCACTCTCATAGGGGCTGGAATGCCAAGGCCGATGGAAATGCCATCCTGGCAAGATCGAAATTCCCTGTCTTCGATGGGGCTTGGCTGCGTGGTGTCTTGAAGGGATATACGGCCACCAGGCGTCAATATAGAATACTGTCAGGCACATAGAATAAGGCCGGAGTGATGAAGTACGAAGCGACGGCTTGATTGCGTGGAGGGTGAAGATGAAATGTGCAGAGAAGCCGAAGATGACGGATCCTCCCTCGATGAGATGAAGCTCTTTGACGATGTCGGGGAAGTCTTCCGACTCGATTTCAGATAGAAGTGAAGAACTGCAAGGACTCAGAGGGTCGTGTAATCTTCCCGCCTCGATCTCGATGTCGAGATCCCAGGAGCACTCCACATCGTGCGGTATTCCAGAGAAAACTACTTGCCTTTCGGTGCGGATTCGAAGCCAGAATCTTCCATGCCCAGCACTCGTCTCCCGCCCAAGCCACTGATCTATCGCTATCCTCAACCTTCAGACGAGGAAAGGTCTAGACTGGTATCCCAATGGATAGTCGGCCCGGCCCTCATCCTTGTTTGCTTGTTCTCATTCATGGTGGGCGCAGCACTCCTCAACTCTGGGGATACCCTGGCCGCGATCCTTGTGATACCCGCGACCATCGCGCTCCTCCTGGTGCTCTGGTACCTGACAAGGTCAGAGGACGAGCGAAGGAGGGTATTCCGTGATGGGATATCCGTGAATTGGAGCGGCGTGAAGAAGTCAGTGGCCGTTCTCGTGGTATCCGCTCTCATGATTGCCGCTTACTCGGCTCCCGAGGGCGAACTCGGCCATTCTTTGCTCGGACTTGGCGTGTGTGGGGTCGTCTGGGGCTTGATATGGCTCGTAGCATCGCTCAGAGGCTAGGGGCTACAAGGCTGCTACTCTGGATTAGATCTGGCTATGGCATCTAGCGCGAGATCCACAGCTTCCCTCGGGCTATTCGCCTCTATGAGGTTCGGTATGGACCGTTCCGTGGCCTTCTCGAGCTGCCAAGACCGCAGTGACACGACCGTCTTCCCTATGTTGAGGGCATGAGCGATCTCCGAGAGTGTGCCGAACTCCCCTCCGACGGCAATGACAACATCGGCCGTCTTGACGAGCATGACGTTCCTCCCCACCCCCATGCCCGTGACGATGGGTATCTGAACGAACTGGTTTGCGTCCTGCTTGTCGTCCGAAGGTATGATGCCTATGGTCAACCCGCCTTTCGAGCGTGCCCCTTTGCACACGGCCTCCATCACACCCGTCATGCCTCCGCAGACGACCGCCGCCCCCCTCGAGGCAATCTCCTGCCCGACCTCCTCGGCCAGCTTGAGCAGCTCATCGTTTGCGCGGCTGGCGCCGATGACGCCTATTATCTTGAAGACCATCCGAGACGGAAACATGCTTCTTCGACTTAAACCCACCCCTTATGCCACCGGCCTACCAACGACATGTTTATTAGGCGTTCCGTGAGATATTGAGCCGTTGGACGGGAGGCGTCCAGAATGGCCGATATCAGGGAAAGGATCGAGGAGGACAGGGGCCTGATCAAGAAGATACAGACCTATGTCCCGGGGTTCAGGGGCTACCGCCGCAGAGAGGACATCAGGGATGCGGACCGCATGTTGCGAGCCCAGCTCGCTCAGAAGCTGTCGCTTCAGAGGCGGGGGCTGGAGGAATGCAGAGGCATACTCGCCCAGGGGCCTGTGACCAAGGAGCTCGAGACGATTGGCGGGCTGATCAATCAGTTCAAGAAGCTGGAGGGGCAGGTGGCTCATGCCCCTGTCGGCTACTCAGGCATCGCAGCTGACATAGCCGTCAAGGAGGAGGAACTCGACAGGCTCTACGAGTACGACGCGAGGATGCTGGACCACATGGCGTCGATCGCCGCGAGCATCGACTCCCTCAAGAACTCGCTCATGGCTGCCGACGAGGCTACCTCGTTTCGCGACATGATGAACATCAAGGCGAGAATCACCGATTTCGAGGACAAGTTCTCCGCCCGCCTGAGGGCCATCGAGGGCACGGAGGTGTGAGTGATGAGCATCATAGGTGCTGACACGTTCAAGTGGGAGGATGTGGACAAGCGTTCGAACATCATGTATCGGATGCCAAGGAACATCAGGTTCAACGACAACATCGTCGTGAGGGAGGACGAGATCGCGGTCTTCTACCGCGATGGGAAGGCGCTCGCGTACATAGACCGCCCGGACAGGTACGCCTTGACCTCGCTGAACGCCCCGATCGTGGGCAAGGTGGTCAAGTTCCTATCCGGCGTGCAGCAGCAGGCGGAGGTCGTCTACCTCCAGAAGCGCGTGTTCGACGGGAAGTTCGGCAGCAAGCAGCCGTACCAGTTCAGGGACAAGGAGTTCGGGATGGTCAACCTGAGGGTGTTCGGCGAGTTCAGGTACAAGGTCTCGGGCCCGGAGAACTTCGTCAACCAGTTCGTGGGGACGTTGAACTTCGCGACAAGCGCCGAGGTCGAGGAGAGGATCAAGGAGCAGATGGTCATACTCGTGTACGACTCGATCGGCGACATGAAGAACGAAGGCATGGGCGTCGCCGACATCGCGAGCAACCTGACCAACATCGAGCAGGTCATACTCGCCCGGTGCAAAGCTCATTTCGACCTGTACGGCCTGACGGTCGACAAAATGTCAGGACTCTATGTGTCGCTTCCCGAGGAGGTCCAGAAGGCCGTGGACACGAGGTCATCCATGCAGATCCTGAACGCGAACTACGTCCAGTACCAGTCTGGGCAGGCCATGAGAGAGGCCGCCCAGAACCCGTCGGGAGGCACCGCCGGGGCCGGTGTGGGCGTGGGCGCCGGCATAGGCATGGGCTGGACCATGATGGACGCGATGAGGCAGCCGCAACCACCGCCTCAGGGAACGGCCGCTCCGCAGGCGCAACAGCAAGGGGTCCCCTGCCCGAAGTGCGGGGCGGCGAACCCTGAGTCGAACAAGTTCTGCGCGTCGTGCGGCGCGAAGATGTCTGTCGAGACGGTCAAGTGCGCCAAGTGCAGCGCTGAGGTTCCCGCGACTTCGAAGTTCTGCCCTGAGTGCGGGGCGCAGATCGGTGGCAGCAAGAAATGCGCGTCATGCGAAGCTGAGGTGCCGGCGAGCTCGAAGTTCTGTCCCGAGTGCGGAAAGGAAGCTTGATAGTGTCATAACCCGTGCCGGTGCAGGGAGACCTTGGCGTCAATCAAGTGCCCTAAGTGTGCCGCCCCCGTGGCGTTCGACGCGGGGACGAAGTTCATCAAGTGTTCCTACTGTGATTCGCAGATATACATCGACAGATCTGGGGCTGGATTCTACTACGCGGCCCCGTTCGTCATCGACGAGACCAACGCGATAGGCCTGTTCCGCAGGTGGGCGGCGGGTCCTACGAAGGCGAAGGACCTGGACAAGCGCGCGCAGGTCGCGGGTGTGAAGAAGCAGTACTTCCCGGTCTACCTGCTGAAGAGGGAAGTCAACGGCAAGGAGCAGGTGTTCCTCGAGCCCGCGGGTTCGACTACTCTCCCAGGGCTCCACACGCTCAAGGTCCCGGCCGGCGACCTGAAGATATTCGATTCGACCTTCGACCTCGGCGGCGCCGAGATGATCAAGCCCGATATAGAGATGCTATCATACGTCGACTCTCTCCCGGGCAAGCCGAAGGAGCAGGCGCTCGTGTTCTTCCCCATATGGAGGGTAGACTATGTTCACGACCAGAAGAGGTACGAGGTTGTTATCGACGCGTCCGCTGGAGAGGTCTTCTCGTCGAGCTTCCCGACGAGAAGCTCCGCGGCGTACCTGGTTGTCGCCATCTTCGGCTTCCTGGCGTTCGCCTTCGAGGGAATCCTGGCGATGAGCTCCCTGGGGTTCGCGCTGGTCCTTATGGCGCTGACCGTCGTCGGAGTGTTCGTGGCTTCCTTCACGGTCGCGAGGAGGTTGTGACATGGCCGACATATCCGTCGGGCTGAACTGCCCCGCGTGTGGCGGTGCCGTGTCCGTCGTCGAGGGCGAGAACACTCTCGTGTGCCCATACTGCAGCTCGACTCTGTTCATAGAGGGCGACCAGGGAGTCACCACCATCGCGTTCAAGAACAAGCTCACGCGGGAGGGAGCGATAGAAGCCTCCCGCCGTTGGTGGTCCAGGGGATGGAAGGCGAGGGACCTCAAACGTGTGGGAAAGACCACGGAGGTCTACCCCATATACCTGCCGTTCTGGAGGACGATGACTAGGGTGGCGGGCTGGATATGCGGATACGAGATCAGACGTCACACGGACTCGAAGGGGCGGGTGCACGAGCAGAAGGTTCCCAAGGAGGTCATGGTGCTGAACGATTACCAGTACTCCGAGATCGCCGCCGACCCTGGAGATCTGGGCATACGCTCGCTCAGGAACTTCGCGGGCGAGACTGGCTTCGCCGACTTCGACATGATACCCACCTTCGAGGCTACCACCAGCAGGGACGACGCTGTCGCGAAGGCCAAGACCGACGCGCTCTCCAGAGCCCGCTCCTATGCGAGGATCCCCCGGGTGACGATGGAGCGCCTGCACGTTCTGCCCAGGAGGTTGTCGATGGCCTACTACCCTGTCTGGGTCGTGAGGTACAACTACCGCGACAGGATGTACATGACCACCGTGGACGGGGTGACCGGTCAAGTGCTTTCGGGACGTGCCCCGGGAGACCCGCTCTTCCAGAGCCTTGCTATCACGGCCGGGACCTCCGTCGGAGGCTTGGCGGCCGCGATCGGCATACTGCTGTCGGAGATCGACGGGTGGCTGATGATAGCAGGGCTTGTCGGAGGCGCCGCCCTGTTGTACGTGACCTACAGGTTCTTCAGGCACGGCTCTGAGATCATCGAGGGTGAGTTCAAGCACAAGCCAGCGTCGATTAGTGAGGCGGTGAAGGAGCTTCAGAGCGCGGCCAAGCTGCTACAGGAGGCGTACAGATGAAGGTCATCCAGGTGAAGTGCCCGTCGTGCGACTCCCCGATATACTCGAAGCAGCGCGACCGGCTCTTCTACTGCGACAAGTGCAACGTTCTCCACGGCCGCGACGAGGGCGTGGAGAAGCTAGATTTCGAGATAGCCGAGTTCAACAGATCCCTCTCGGGAGAGAAGGTGTACGTGCCGTTCTGGAGACTGTACTGTTCTTTCGTCATAAGGTCCAAGAGCGTCGAGGGCGGCCATGTCTTCAGGCTCGCCTCGTGGCTCAAGGGGCAGGACGGCAGCGGAACCCTGTTCATCTACATACCCGCCGCCGACTTCGACCCCATGGCGTTCAAGAGGATGGCGATCGACTATACGGCGGCCTCGCCCAAGTACAACACCAGGCTGAACTTCGGCGGCGTCAGGCGCATGCCGGCATCCATGTCCAGGGAGGAGGCGACAGAGCTCGCGGACTTCGTCGTGGTGACGATGGAGGCTGAGAAACCGGGAGTCCTGCAGAGGCTCGACTACTCGCTGACGGTCAACGGTTCGAAGGTCGTCTATCTGCCCTTCGTGCTCGGCCAGAGCGGACTCGTTTCCGCCCTGTGACTACTTCGAGCGCCTGCTCCTGAGAAAGTCCCGCACTATCTTCCCGTGGTCGAATGCGAAGTTGGGGAGGTCGGTCAGCCGAACCCACTCCGCGGCCTTAGCGTCATCTCCCGCCTTCAGCCTGCCCCCGACCGGCTTGAGGTGGTACACCGCGGTCACGAAGTGCCCTCGTGGATCTCTGTCGGGATCGGAGTACACACCCACAAGGTCCACCACTTGGGTCGCGAGGCCGGTCTCTTCCTTCACCTCACGGACCACGCACTCTTCCATCTTCTCTCCGTATTCCACGAACCCTCCGGGTAGAGCGTAGTCTCCCTTGAACGGGTCCTTCCCCCTTCTGATCACCAGTAGCTTGCCGCCCTTGACGACTATGCCGTCCGCTGTCACGGACGGCTTCCTCCAGGAGTTCTCCAGCTGGCTCTTGAGAGAATCCACCTTGTTGTCGAATTCTCGCAGGACGGTCTCGCCGAGCTCGGTGAGGCGCGTCACCCCGCCTTCCTTCCCCCCTCTCGTGGAAGACACGATATCGCCCCCGGCGTTTCTCGATATCCTCTGGAGCACGTCCCACGCGTGCCTGTACGACATGCCCATCTCCCTGGCGGCCTTGGACATGGACCCGTGCTCCTTTATCTTCCGGAGGAGGGAGGCCCTGCCGTCGCTGACGATGAATCGGCCGTCCTCGACCAGCCATATCTTGAGCTTGACGTCGTACATTCCGCTCCGGCCTGCGGATACGGGTTCCAGGTACTTGCCTCTTTCTGAGGGCCTTCCAGGAGCTACCTTCCGCGTCTTCCGAGGACCGTTCCTTCCTTCTCTATGGCGAGGAAGCAGTACGGATCGTTATGGAATCTGCCCGTGAGGGACATCGAGACCGAGTTGCACCCGCCGCCGCACTTCCTCCAGTGCCTGCATCGGTTGCAGTTCTCCCCGAGGTCGTCCTTGGTGAACTTCCTCGTGTACCCGAACGAATCGGGGCTGTTCCAGAGGTCGTCCAGCGTTCGCTCCCTCAGGTTTCCCTCGATGAACCTGTCGTTGCCCATCGACAGACAGCCCACCCCCCCGCCATCGCTAGTGATCCCGATCGACGAGATCCCCGCCGTGCAGCCGGTCCATCCGCTACACCCGGGGAGGACCTTCGAGAAGTAGCCGTAGCAGTGGGCGCCAATCACCCGCACCCTCTCCTCGGGGGGCCTCAGCCTCTCCTTCGCGATGAACATGGCACTGGCATAGTACTCCTCCTTCGAGAGCGTCTGTTCCCTCTTGAAGTTCCCGAACGGCATCGCCACTTGTATCTGCCAATTCGCGCCCCTGTCCTTCACGAGGTCCCGCATCTCTGGAAGGTCGCGGAAGTTGATCTTGCTGACAGTCGTTATGACCGTGGTTTGGATGTCCCGCGTCCGGAGCAGGTCGACCGCGCGCACGGCCTTGTCCCAGGTTCCGGGGCCCCTGATCTTCTCGTGGTTCTCCCGCATCCCGTCAAGACTTATCCCGACCACCTCCGGCCTGAGCTCGCTAAGCTCGTCCGCGTGGTCCTCCATCAGGATTCCGTTCGAGACCACACTGAGCTTCATCCCGAGTTGCTTCACGCACCTCGCGACGTCTCGGAAGTCACGCCTCAGGAGTGGCTCTCCACCCATGAGCGAGACCTCCCTACACCCGACCCCGGCGAGCATCTCGCATACTCGGAAAGCCTCCTCGGTGCTGAGCTCGTCCGGGCGGGGCTTCCCCGCGGAGGAGCCACAGTGTGAGCACCTGAGGTTGCATTCCAGTGTGAACTCCCAGATTGCGCAGTCCAGTTTTCTGCCGGGGACCATTCGCCGTCACTTCCCGTGTTCTCTGGCGACGCCGTATCTCACGCTGTTCGAGAACTGGTCGACGTCGTTCAAGGAATCCCCTGCCGCGATTCCGGCGAGAAAGCTTAGTATGAACGTCAAGGTGACTATCGATATCAGGAGGCTTCTCCTGCCGGACGCGATGGGATTCGTCTGAGCCAGCGCGGCGGTGGCGACCGCGAAGGGGTATACTGTCTGCGAGTCCTCGACAGGCCCGTCCGTCTCGTAGCCCGCGACTCCTCCCAAGAATGCCCCTGCGAGAGCGGAGGCGATGGGCGCCCACCAGCCTCTGAGGAACTCGATGAGGCGTTCGCGTCGTCTCAGCGCCTTCAGCTCAGAGAGTCCTCCAGCGTCAGAGGAAAGGCCGGAGACAGAGGTTCTGCTTTGCGCCTTGGGCGCGGCTGAATGCGACTCATCCTGGTGTGGCATGCCCCTCAGCCCCTGAATCGATTCTAGCTACCCCGTAGTAGGTGTTGGATCCGAAGAAGTCCTCGTATCTCGTCAAGTTCCAGATGACTCCGAACCCAAGAGCCATCAAGACCGTCAGGACCATGACAAGGGTCGGAACGACGGTGGTCGGGCCGGGCCTAGTATCGGAAAGAGTCTCGTAAGGATAGAAGCTAGCACGGCTGTTCGCGGCAAGGGCGACCACCCCCGTCAGCCCTGCTATGACCGCGGTAACGACCGCTAATCTCTTCGTCAAGATTCGGGCGAGCCACTCCTTTCGCCTTCTGCTCCTGCACACAGCCGATGTGAGTGCCTCCGCTTTCACGTCTATGCTCTCCGCCGCATCTTCCAGCTTCGAACCCATGGCCTGTAATTGTAGGCGGAAGCCGCTATATTAGAATTTCCGAAACGAAGGCGACCAGTGGATGCTGTTTGCCATCACGGCGATACCCTGAACGTCATCCACCCATGATCTTGCCCAGGTCCTTCTCGATCGCCGCTCGTTCTCCTTTATGCGTCGTAAGGGACAGAGCGGTCTCGAGTTCCTTCACCGCAGGCCCCTTGGACCTCTCAGACGCGGCAAGGACCCTCCCCAGGTTCCAGTGGGCATGAGGGCTGGAGGGATCGATGCTGCACGCGAGATTCAGATGCTCCTTTGCCGATTCGAGCCTTCCCGTCTCGAGGTACCTAGAGCCGATTCCGAGGTGCATGTTGGCCTGGCACTTGACGAGTTCGAATGTCAGAGCGCCTATCTCCGCAGGTTCCTTCTTCATCAGGTACGTCAGAGCTCCAAGCACGTCAGCGCCTTCCATCAGAGCGCGTACTAGATCGTTCTCGATGGATTCCATGAACCTGTCGAACTGAACATCCAGAGGGAACTCCTTTCTCGAGACCATCCAAGCACCAAACGCCCGGTGATGCACTCTTTCACGCGCAAGCTGCTCCACCGTGGTCTTCAGCCTAGATAGCTCGGTCGTGTCTCCGAGTCTCAGGTCCTGCGCCGCAGCTATGAACGCTGATGCGACGCAAGGGTTCCTTATCACGAGCAACGCCGTCGCGCGCTTGATTTCGTCGATCTCCATCGCCCCGTCCCTTGAGATGAGCTTGAGGGCCCTCCCGATTGCCTCCTCCATCGGAACCAAGACGAACGAGTCCAGCTCTCTGCATGAGTCGATCATCTTTGCGCGGAAGACCGAGTTGAGACACGCACGGGTACCAGCATGCGCACGCCTGCATTCGACCCTCATCCCATGCTCGTACCTGTGGGTCTCTTGCCTGCGCCACCTCACCTCTGTGAATCCCGCCTCCTTGAGGGCCTCGGCCAGGAAATCACGCGTAAAGCCAGTCTTGTGACCGAGACCAGGGCTGTCGATCCCGAATATCCAGTGGATTGTCCTCCACTGATTATCGGGCCTGGACTTGACGAGCCTCTTCAGAGATTCTTCAAGGTCGGGAGTCTCGATCACGAGGTCTCCGCCATCCGCTATCACCCTGAACCATTCCGCGAGCAAGTACCTGCAATGCACCAGGTCGCAGTGCTCTATGACCTGGAACGCCTCGATGCGCTCCGCGGTCGCGTCCTTGAACGGCAGGCGCATGACATCTCCCACAACGTCAGCGACCCCCGCGCAACTCATGTCAAGGTTGATGAAGCCCGGCCGGTACACAGCACCGCAGCCGAGGTGGAGCTTCGCCAATTCCTCCATGTCCGATAGCCAATGGCGAATCAGCTATATTGCCCATTCCATCCTATCGAAGCATGGGGAGTCGTATTCCCTTCTCCCGGGCGACTCTTATCGCGTCGTCGTATCCGGCGTCGGCATGGCGTATGACGCCCATCCCCGGGTCCGCGGTGAGCACCCGTTCTATCTTCTCGTCCGCCTCC
>DUGQ01000034.1 GCA_013331315.1 Thermoplasmata archaeon | reverse complement strand
AAGCTTGCCTGCCAGACCCTCGGCTATCTCGGTGGACGGCGTGATCGGGTACCCTGCGAAGAACTTCAGTCCTGCCACGAGCGACGCCTCGGTGCAGGCCTCGTTGCCCTGGAGGAAGTACTCACCCGGTTTGATGCTCATCCTTCTTCTCCTCCTTCGTCTCCTCTTCGGGCTCTGGCTTCCACGATATCGCCTGGTCCGGACAGCTGAGGACGCAGAGCTCGCATATCAGCTTCTCCGTCCTGTCGTGATTGAAGCAACTCTCGGGGTTCGCGACGACGGCTGCGAAGTAACCCCTAGGCGAGATCTCCCCGCCCTTCGAAAAACACTGTTTCGGGCACATGTAGACGCAGATGTTGCAGCCCTTACANNGACGTTGACGTACCGGTCGTCGGTGTCGGGCAGGTGCTCCCACAGCTTCCAGTTCCGCCGGAGCCGGTCCACGATCTCCTCGTCCTGCTTCACCGTGATGAGGGCCTTCTCGGGACAGACCTCCACGCAGATGTTGCACCCCTTGCAGTACTTGAGATCTATGACCGGTCTCATCAACACCGTTTCGCTCAATTGGGTGGTTCATATTTGAACCTATTTGACATAAAATAAATCGCTAATGGACAGGAACGTCGGAATGTATGCAAGCGGACGCGCCGTCGGGGCGCGCAAATCGCCAGGCCCGCCACGGAAAACCAGTCATTCACACAGACCTCGTCGCCTCGCCCACTAGGTCCTCCGCTCCGACCGCGGCGAGTTGAACGGCGTTGAGCGATGTCCGGTGTTGTCCAGGCGAATTCCGCAAAACAATTAATAGGGGGCGTGGAATAAGCTCGGAATCGAGAGCATGAACCCGCTTCAGACGCAGATCGTCGAACTGAAGAAGGAGAAGAACGCGGTCATACTTGGCCACAACTACCAGCGCAAGGAGGTCCAGGAGGTTTCCGACTACCTCGGCGACTCCTATGGCCTCTCGGTGCAGGCGACCAAGGAGAAGGCGGACGTTATACTCTTCTGCGGCGTTGACTTCATGGCTGAATCGGCCAAGATCCTCAACCCTGGCAAGACAGTGCTTCTGCCCAACCTGAAGTCGAAGTGCCCAATGGCCGCGATGGTGAACGTCGAGGCACTGAGGGGGCTCAAGGCGAAGAACCCCGGCGTGCCAGTCGTGTCCTACGTCAACACCAGCGCTGACGTCAAGGCCGAGACGGACATCTGCTGTACCTCCGCGAACGCCGTCAAGATCGTCAAGTCGTTGCCTGAAGAGAAGATAATCTTCGTCCCCGACACGAACCTGGGGTTGTATGTCCAGCGTTTCGTGAAGGACAAGGAGATCATCCTATGGCCAGGCTACTGCCCCACCCATGTCAACATCAAGGTGGAGGACCTGAAGAGGCTCAAGGCCGAGCATCCAGCCGCCGAGATACTGGTGCATCCGGAGTGCACGCCCGAAGTCATCGACCTGGCCGACTTCGCCTACTCCACGGAAGGCATCATCCGGCACGTCGCCACGTCCTCCGCGAAGGAGTTCATAATTGGCACCGAGTCGAACATGATACACAGGCTCCACAAGGAGGCCCCCGGGAAGGCCTTGTACTCGGTCCCCGCGGCCACGTGCCCCAACATGCGGGAGATAACGCTTGAGGACGTCCGCGACTCCCTCCTCAACATGCAGCACAAGATCGAGCTGCCGGAGGACATAATCAGGCGGGCCAGGCTTCCACTGGAGAGGATGCTGGAGGCTGGACGTTAGCTCAGGCCCGCGCCAGCTGTTCTCACACGAGCTCGCTCGCGGGCCCTATCATGAAATACACCCCGAAGACCACCATCAGCGCTCCGCATACGCCGAACACGATGTCGTGGACGGTAGGGGTCCAGAGATGCTTCGTCCTGAAGACCGTGTAGGTCGTCAGGTAGTACCATCCCAGGTCGCAGCTCCAGTGGACCCCCGCGAATATCACGACGACTATCGCGCCGAACTCCTGGGCGGTGATGATCAACAGCGCCCCCGCCGTGGCCCACCAGAGGAAGAAGTATGGGTTCGCGGATGTCGTGATGGCCCCCGCGGCGAAGGGGCCGTATGGGAACATCTTCTTGGGCTCCGAGATATCGGTGATCCGCGAGGCTCGGACGGACCTGAGCATCGACCCTCCGAGGAATATCAGGAGCGCTCCCCCGACGAGCCCTATGCCGATCTTGACGATGTCGTCCTTGAATACGTAGCCGAGGCTGAGGATGATGAGCGCCATGAGCGGGAACTCGACCAGGCCGTGGCCCAGCGCTATCCTTATGCCCGCTCGCTTGTCCTCGTACCCCTTCGCGATGGCTGCCGCGAAGACCGGGCCTGGCATCATGACCCCCGAGAGGGAGACGAGTATCGCCACCCCGAAGAACACCCATATGTTGTCCGTTACTGGGTCCACGGCTAGCCATCAGGCCCAGCGAGGTATATAACCAGTTTCCCACGACCCATGCCCGTGCCGAAGGGAATAATACGTGGAAGCGCGTTAATCGTCTCCGTGATGAGAAGAGGGTCAGCTGAGGGCCTCGTGCCCCGTGATGAGCCCTATGAGTGCTGAGCAGACCTGGAGTCGACTCGGCTGCGGCGAGTGCCGCAGTTCACTCTCATCCGACCTCTTGAGCGATACGCGGCGAGGAGCACGCGAGTGCGCCAGCCATAGCTGCCGTGGGATACTCGAAAAGTGGGAACGGGCTCGCGGGGACCCCCGCTCACCCTGGGCTCGGGTTTTCGGACTGGACCAGTGTGGATAGGCGCGCTCAGATCTCAATGCTGCCGTAGTCGATGTCGCAGGTCCTCTTGAAGTACCCCTGGGGATGCTTGCAGTTCGGGCACTCGTCAGGGGCGTCCTTGCCCTCGTGAAGGTAGCCGCAGTTCGTGCAGAACCACACCTCCTCCTTGTCCGACTTGTACAGCGTGCCGTCTCTCAGCCTCTGGAGGATCAGCTCGTATCGTTTCATGTGGTGCTTCTCGATGCCTATGACGTGCTCGAGGAACTTGACGGCCTTGTCGTTTCCCTCCTCTNNGTCCAGGAGCAACTGGTACCGCTTCGCGTGGTGCTTCTCGCTGATGATCACGTGCTCGAAGTACTCCAGCGCCTCCTTGTTGCCCTCCTCCTTCGCTTCGGCCGCGAAGGTCGGGTACATGTCCGTCCACTCGTAGGTCTCTCCCTCGACCGCGTGCACCAGGTTCTCCTCCGTGGTGCCCGCCATCCCGAGCAGCTTCATGATCATCGCGGCGTGTTCGTACTCGTTGTCCGCGGTCTCCTGGAATATCTTCGCGATCGCCTGGTGTCCCTCCTTCTTGGCGGCACCAGCCCACTTCATGTACTTCGCTCTCGCCTGGGACTCGCCAGCCAGAGCGGCCTTGAGGTTCTCCTCCGTCTTGCTCAAGTCATTCCCTCTGTCCCGTGGAATGAACTGCTCACTTAAGTATCCCACGCCTCATCTTTCAGGTCGGATGAAGCGCTTGGGTTCCGCGCGTCCTCGTAGAGTCAAGCGGGTTCGGCGCCGCTCATGACTGAACCGAGACCAGGTAGTCGATGAACTTGTTCAGGGGCATGCCGTCCTTCCAGCGCATTATCAGGTTCCCCTCGCGGGACGCTTCGATCTTCGGAAGGCGGTCGTACAGGAACCTCATGCGACCGTTCACAGGGCCGATGTCGAGCGTGAATATCCTCCACGCGTCCCCCCTCTGCCCCTTGTGCCTGAAGGCGTAGATGGGCATCAGCCCCACCTTCTTGCAGTCCTCGATCATCTCCTGCGCCTGGATGGCGAGCTTCTCGCTCCTGCTGAACCTGAGCACCGCACTCGTCGAACTCTTGACCTCTATCGGCAGGGAGAGGCCTTCCCGAATCGCTACGAGGTCCACCCCGAGCGAGCCCGCGCCACGGACGACCATGAAGGGTTTGTCGCTGATCCTCTGGTACCCGCTCCGCTCCTCGGGATTGCATGTCTTCGTGACCCTGGTTAGTATCTCACGGTTCGCGCTCAGTATGCCCTTGAGCTCTCGCTCGAAAACCTTTCCCATCCCA
>DUGQ01000094.1 GCA_013331315.1 Thermoplasmata archaeon | reverse complement strand
GACGGGGGCTATACTGCCGACCCCGCGAAGAACCCCGAGGCCAAGAGGGTCTCGAAGATGTCCCATGCCAAGTTGCTGGACCTCGTCTCGTCAACCCCTGTCGGCGCAGGGCCGAACGTCGTGTTCGATCCCGCAGGCGCCTCCGTTCTCGTCCGCGCCGCCATTCCCTTGCTCGTCGTTGACGGACGCCGGATCATGAACCTGCGGGCCGCATTGAGTGGCTCTGAATTCGACGGGACGTCGGTCGGATAGGACCCGCTCACAGCGCATCGAAGTCGTTGCTTCTTGCCTCTCGTATGCCTGTCGCGGAGAACTCCTCGACCAGCGTTCGGTAGGCGGACTTCGGCATGCTCTTCCTGTGGAAGTAAACTGTCCCCGCCCCATCGCTCCTGTCAACCATCTGCCTGATCATCGGCTCGTCGAGAGACTCGAGCGCGTAGTTCGCCGCCATATGTCCGACCGCGACCTTGCGGGAGAGCGCCACGTCCGTGAACCTGGGGGCGTAGTGCCCGCCCCCGACGCAGACCATCACCGGGTACTCAGTCTCTCGTACTTCGAGGATCGCCTTCGCGACGGCCGCTGCGGCGTCGGCCCTCGTCCAGAACTCCTCGCAGCTGCCTATCTCTATGTAGAACGCGGGCCCGTCGGTCAGAGGGCCGTGGTGTGTCGTCTCGAAGGAGACCTTGAACTCCAGTCCTTCGGCGTTCTTCGCGAGCGCTCGAAGAGCCTCTGTCATCAGCTGCGGGGACGAGGGCGAGAGAGTACGGTCGACCCCTCCAAAATCCGCGGTCGAGTAGTTTCCCACTGGGTGCACGGTCAGGGTCGGTATGCGCGATTCCGACTTGTGTCTGGACGCGAAGATCGTCGTCGACACATCGACCCCCAACTCCGAAACCGCCCTGCCATCCACGTGATCCTCGTCGAGGTGGATCCTGTCGACCTGGACCATGACATAGTCCTCCGAGCGGAGCACCGGGTGGCCAGAGNNACAAGCTCCTCGCCCTCCGAGCGGAGCACCGGGTGACCAGAGAACGAACCTTCCTCCCGCCAGCCGCGGAGGGCGAGGAGCTTGTCCCGGATGCTCATGGATGCCGGGTCCTCCGAGGAGGTCACCACTAGCTTCATGCGGCCCCGAAGGCCTTCCGCGCATAACACACTTGCGAAGGCCCGCGGGCACCGAAAAGGCTTAATCGGCAACGACAATCCCAACCCCGCTCAACATGAAAGGCATCCAGACGACGACGATCGGCAGCTTGCACAGGTTCAGCGAGGATATCCACGAGTCGATAGACCGCGCCATCGCGTTCCAGCGGGACCGCGGCCTGGACTTGCTGACGGACGGCGAGCAGAGGACCGACATGGTCTCGTACTTCGCCGAGTCCTTCGAGGGCCTCGGCGTCGAGTCGGGGATGCCGCTGATCACTGGCAGGATATCCCTCCGGGGCTCCCCAAGGGACTTCTCCAAGGTGAGCGACCTCTCGTACATCCGGTCGAAGTACCCGGAGATGCCCATCAAGATAGCCATCACCGGGCCGACCACCCTCGGCATGACCTGCGGCAGCAGGAAGGTGGCAGCCCCGTACAAGGGGCTGACGGACTTCACGCTCTACGAGGACATAGCCGCCGCCCTGTCCCCGATAGCGAAGGAGCTGTCCTCCCTGGGCGCCCATGTGCAGATCGACGAGCCGTTCCTGTCCCAGGGCTACCGCGACCTCGCGGAAAGAGTCGCCCTGGTGGATCGCGTGGCTGAAGGCCTCCCAGCGGACATGACAAGCGTCCACGTCTGTGGCAACATCGGGAGGTTCGGAGTGCTGGATCATCTCCTGCGCCTCGAGAACCTCTCGGTCCTGAGCTTCGGATTCGCCGGGAGGCAGGAGAGCGCCAACATCAGCGTGTTGAGGGAGGGCGCTTTCCGCGACTCTGGTAAGCGCCTAGGGGCGGGCTGCATCTCCGTCAGCCCGGTTTCCCCTGAGGAGGTGGACCCTCCGGAATCCGTCAACGCTCTTCTGAAGTCCCTCACGGACAAGGTCGGCCCAGACTGCGTAGCTTATGCACACCCGGATTGTGGTTTGAGGGCAACTAGCAAGTCCTTGGTCCCGATGATACTCGACAACCTGCGCGCCGGAGCCGACTTGTGAGCCGGGCTTCGCTCCGATGGAGGGTGCTAGGATTTGAGTTCCGGGTTGCTGAGTGAGAGCGAGGCGAGGAAGAATGTCAACTACCTCGCGTCACTGGATTTCATAATCAGCCTGGGCTTCGGCCTGGTCATCCCACTCTTCCCGGTCTACGCCACGAACCTGGGCGCGGGCGGCCTGGAGATCGGGATAATATTCTCGTCGTTCGTTCTCACGCGCGCGATATTCTCGACTTCATTCGGCAACCTCTCTGACACCTTCGGCCGGAAGAGGCTGATACTGGTCGGAAGCTCGCTGTATATCGTATTCGCGGTCCTCTTCACCGTGCCGGACAACTGGTTCGGACTGGTGTTCGTGAGGAGTCTCCAGGGTTTCGCGAGCGCGATGGTGTGGCCCGTGAGCGAGGCGCTGGTCATCGACTCCACGCCGCCGAAGGAGCGGGGTGCGGCGATGGGGAAGATATTCATGGCCTCGAACCTCGGGTTCGTCGTCGGCCCGTTCATCGGCGGGGGNNGCCAGTGAGCGAGGCGCTCGTCATCGATTCGACTCCGCCGAAGCAGAGGGGAGCCGCGATGGGCAAGATCGTGATGTCGTCGAACATGGGATTCGTCATAGGCCCGTTCGCAGGAGCAGGGCTCGTGACCGTCGCGAAGGAGGTCCTGCTCCTCTCCGAGATGGACAGCTACAGGTTCCCGTTCTACTTCACCGCGTTGCTGGCTCTCGCGGGGACCGTGCTCGTCTGGTTGTACGTGACGGACGCGAAAGCTCCGGAGGCGAAGAAGGCCAAGTTGTCGCTGTCCTCCGTGCTGCGTCCCGATGGGACGGACCAGGCGACCGTCAGGAACCTGAACGTCTTGTACCTCAACGCCATCATGGAGGGGTTCGCGTTCTCCAGCATCGGCCCGCTCATGGCCTTGTTCCTGTTCGACAGGTTCGAGCTCGGGGGGGAGTCCATATCGGTTCTCGTAGGTATCTCCATGGGTCTCGGCGCGCTCGTGGCTTGGCCGTCCGGCCGGCTCTCGGACCGCGTCGGGAGGAAGAAGCTGTTCGTGATGGGAGGTACCGCGGCCTTCATCGCGACGATGCTGATACCAACCACGTGGTCCCTTGTCGTCGTCGTGCTCCTTCTCGCCGCTAGGAGCATGTCGTTCCAGGTTGCCAGTCCCGCGCTGCGCGCTCTTCAGGCGGACCTCGTCCCAGAGAACGTGCGGGGGAGGTTGATCGGCGTCCTCGAATCCATGTCGAACCTGGGGGCCGTGATAGGCGCTCCCCTCGGCGGGATCCTGTACGACCGTTTCTTCGCCGAGGATCTCGGCCTACCGATGGGCCTCGACGGTAGCATCGTGCCGTTCGCGTTCTCCGGGGCTCTCGGGCTCATGGCGGTCGTCCTGGTTCAGATGCTCATACGCGAGCGCTCGCTCAGAGAGTTGTCCGCCGCTTCTGATACGTCTTGAGAGGTCTCCCTGACGCGCTGCATGTGATAGTCGATTTTATATACGCCAGTATTTGTTCGTTCGGACATATGGGTGGTTCGCTAACCGTCTCGGAAAGGATCCTGTTCCATCTACACTCGTTCACCAAGTACGAGGACAAGTACGAGGTCCCGTTCCATCTCACCCAGGACGGCATTTCTCAGAGTTGCGGCATATCTAGGGCCCATGCTGCCATTGAGCTCAAGAAGCTGAAGTCTTCGGGCCTGGTCGAGGAACGGCTGTCACATGTCCGAAGGGGCAAGACGCGCAGGAAGGCCTATCTGTTGACCTTCGAGGGGAAGTCGAAAGCGGTCGCGATACACCAGTATGTCTCAGAGAACGACATCGATCCCGCGGTGGATGCGTCAAGGGTGCCAGCGGAGGCGACAGCTCTGGGGAGGAAAGGGGCGATCAGGTCCTCACCCATGCCGACTGTGCGTCACTTCTTCGGAAGGGAGCGCGAGATCGAGGATGTAGGCGCGGCGCTTCAAGACCCGGCCCGGAAGCTGGTCGTCATACGGGGCATACCTGGCATTGGCAAGACGACTCTGGCTGTCAAGCTCTTGTCTCAGATCCCGGGCCACCGCGTCTTCTGGCACTCCGTCAGGGCTTGGGATACGTCCAGAAGCGTAGCCGAGTCCTTGGGACGGTTCTTCTCCGAGAACGGGAATCGTCGCCTTGACGCCTACCTGGCCTCGGGCGGGTTCGAGCTCGGGGAGATGAGCTTCCTCCTTCGGGAGCTGCTGTCCGAGAACGGCTACGTGTTCGCCTTCGATGACGCGGACGCCTCCGCGGCTATCAGAGACTTCCTGCAGATGTTCAGGCAGAGCAGCGGGGCGGGCAAGATCCTCATGATGCTGGAGAATGAGTCCGGCCTGTACGAGCGGTCCGAGGTCGTCGCCAGCGGCGCGGTCTTCGAATACGAGCTTGGCGGGCTGTCGCGAGGCGCCGCGCTCGAGATACTCAAGTCCCGGGGCATCGGCGGCGACCTCGGCAAGGAGCTCGTCGAAGTGGCCAACGGGCATCCCTTGTCCCTCGAGATGGTCACGAGGTCGACCCCCAAGGAGGCGAGGTCCCAGCTCTCACGGTTCTTCGAGGAGAAGTTCTACAACGGCCTGTCCGAGGACCAGAAATCCCTCTTGCAGCTGGCATCGGTCTTCCAGAAACCCTTCCCCGCCGAGGCCATACCGAGGGGTCTCAGGGGGGTCAGGAAGGGTTCGATGCTGAGGGAGGTCGAACCGGGCGCGTTCGAGATACACGCGTCCATACGCGACTTCGTGTATGGTCACATGGCCGCCGAGGAACGGACCAGATGGCACGGAGTCGCGGCCGACTACTATCTCAGGTCGGGCGACAGGAACGAGCGGCTGCTGCACCTCTTCAGGGCGAATCGTGTACTCGAGGCGGAGATGCTGGTCTCAAGGTTGGGCGAGTCGCTGCTATCGGATGGGAACGTCGCCAGGCTTTGGCAGATTCTCGAGCGCCACGAGCCCATGAAGGACAGGTACCGGCTCCAGATGCAGCTCGCGAGGGCGCGGCTGGCCAGTATGCACGCGAGCTACGACCTCGCGTGGCAGCTCTTGGAGGAGGTGGCTTCAGACGGTGACGCCGCCTCAAGGGCGGAGGCCCTCATCGAGATGGGATGCATCAAGGGCAGGCAGGGGGCGTTCAAGGAGGCGTCACGGCTGTTCGCCGACTCGTTGGAGACGGCCGGAGAGGACTCGTCCATAAGAGCCAAGGCTCAGCGGGGCCTGGGCGTGGTCGAGTCGAAAATGGGAAGGTTCGACAAGGCGAAGGAACTCCTGGAATCGAGCGCGCAGGAGTCTCTCTCCTCGATGGACAAGAACGGCGTCCTGAAATCGCACCTCGAACTCGGGGGCGTGCTGATGGCCCTGGGCGATTACGAGAAGGCGGTGGAGCATTTCTCCAAATGCGCCGCTGGTTTCGGCCCTGTGGACCTGGCGAACGCCTACCTGAACCTTGGCGTGGCTTATTCCCACCTCGGTCGTGTCGGGGATGCCCGCCAGCATCTCGAGAACTCCGTCAGGCTGTGCGAGGAGACCGGCCAGCCAAAGACCAGGGCGCACGCTCAGTTGATATTGGCCGACGTGCTCCTCACATCGGACGACCTCGTGTCCGCGCGCGAACGTTGTTACGAGGCCCTGGAGGTCTTCTCGGAGCTGGGGGATCACGCGAGCGTCTCGACAGCGTACGCAACCCTGGGGCGCATAGAGGGCCTCTCCGGCAACGCCGAGGCTAGCGAGGAGTGCGTCGCCGAGAGCATGGCCGCCGCGGAGAGGGTCAGTACGTCTCAGTCCGTCGTTCGGGTACGAGAGGAGAACAGTGGCGCGAAACCTCAATCAGAGCTGACCGCGTCGCGTGACCGAGAACATGAGGACGCCGCCGTCACCCGTCCGTCTGATCATACTTGAGGCATCTTCTTGAGCCAGTCTATGTCCGAGATGTAGATGTCCCTTATGTCCTTGAGGCCCCAGACCGGCATCGCCAGCCTCTCGAGGCCGAAGCCCCAGGCGAGGACTGGCTCGGTCACCCCCAACGGCTCGGTCACCTCGGGTCTGAATATGCCGGCGCCTCCGAGCTCCATCCACTGGCCGTTGAAGAATATCTCCACGTCCAACGACGGCTCCGTGTATGGATAGTACGAGGGTCGGATGCGGATCTTGGGAACGCCCATCCTCCGATAGAACTCCCTCAGCAGCGTGCAGAGCATGTCGAAGTTGGCGCCCTTCTCGCAGACGATCCCCTCTATCTGCATGAACTCGGGTAGATGGGTTGAGTCCATCGCCTCGTTCCTGAAGACCCTGCCGATGGAGAACACCTTGAACGGGAGCGTCGGATCCTCCGCTATGCGCCTTATCGTGTTGACGGTCGTGTGGGTCCGGAGGAGCGTCCTCCTTGCCTCGTCGAGGCTCCACTTGCAGCGCCATCCAGTGGAACCGGTCTTCCAACCGTTCTCGTGTACTTGGCGGATGACCTCCACGAGCTCGACGTCCTCGGACAGGTCGGCCGTGCTCGGCTCCGAGAGGTAGAATGTGTCCTGAAGTTCCCTCGCGGGGTGGTCCTGGGCGGTGAACAGCACGTCCATGTTCCAGAAGGCGTTCTCGAAGTAGTCCCCCGTGATCTCGGTGAACCCCATCATGAGGAACGCCTCCCGTATCCTGTCTATCAGGAGGGTGATCGGGTGCTTGCGGCCGCCGTGGACCGTGGGGGCGAAGGTCTTGACATCGTACCTCCTGATGTCGCCCTCCTTCCACTTACCAGATTGGATCAGCTCGGGCGTGAGCTGCCCGATCTCCTCCCTTATGTCCAGGTCGGAGTTCGCGACTTCGGAACCTCTGTCGGTGAGTGAGATCGTCCGTTTCGTAACCAGCTTCTCCGTGAGGAAGTCCTTGCGCTGCATGAGCTGTGCGATCGTCTCGCGGTCGACCTCGTCCTCCGTGAGGTCTCCCTTCGCCAACTCCTTCAGCAGAAGCTCGTCCTGACCTTCGCGGCCCAGTGCGTCTCTCCCAGCCTGTGTGAGTGTGACGACGGTGTCCTTCCCGTCTTTCGACAGTTCTCCCCATCCCTTCTTGCGGATCCACCCCAGGGCTATCTGGATCTCCTCGGGCCTGAGCTTCCCAGTCGCCTTCACGTCTGCGAGTGAAGCTCTGCCGTCGAAGTCCGACAGCACCGTCTCGACCACGACCTTCTCCGGAAGGGTTTTCCTCACCGCGTCCGGGCTCCTGAGGGAGTACCGCCGGTGGACCTTCTCGTCTATCCTCACGAGCCCTTTCGCCTGCAGCCATGAAGAAGCGTTCATCACTTCCACGAGCTGCTCAAGGTCGGCTCTCTCGAGTATCTCCTCGGGGCTGCCGCTCCTGATGTCCTTCAGCGCGGCTAGGACCTTCTTCTCGAGATAACTCAGCCTGCTGACGAGCTCTTGGTCCGTCATGCCCGGGCCTCATTGGACGTGCGGCTTAATTACTTTTGCCGTGCGTGGCCTCCTCAGTAGTCGATTTCGTCGACTGGAGGCTTGAGGTCGAACACGGGCGAGCCGTCGTACGCGTCGAGCCCTTCGACCGTGACCACGTTTCCCCTCACGCTGATGAGACGGGCCCGCGTCAGCCCGATCCTGTTGGGCCTCCTGGGCGAGCGCGAGGCGAACACCCCGACCAGCGGCTTGGACGGGTCGTGCATCGGATGGACCCTCATCAGCACCTTCCTCTTGCGGTGGAACCCGAATATGACGAGGACGTGGTCGAACCGGCCGAGCCTGTACAGCCCTTCTACGTACTCCTTCTCGAATATCAGCTTCGACCTGACCTCGCTCCAGTCGTGCACATCACCTGTGACGCCGTTGACCACGGTCGCTATCCGTTTCAGTTTCAGGCACATCCTCCCCGCGCGTGAGTCATGGATCGGACGACTAATGAGCGTTTGGCACATCAGTCCCTTACGAAGAAATCCTCGATCTTGTCCTTGGCCTTCTCACGGGCCGTCTGATGCTTCTGCAGGAAGGCCCATACCTTGTCGAAGAGTCCAGCCTTGCACTCGCCGCAGAGTATCTTGCCCGATTTGCAGCTCGCGTGGAGCTCGGCTAGCTTGTCGTCGTCCGGCTCGAAGTGGTACAGGTTGTATTGGTAGACCGAGCACACCTCCGGGTCTCCCCCCGTCTTCCTCTGCTCCTCGACAGAGANNGAGACCCGTCCGCCGGTGAAGGCGTTCATGACCTTCCGCTTGACCGTCTTCTCGTCGTCGGTCATGAATATCGTGTCGTTCATCCTCGTAGAGGTGGACATCTTCTCGGAACCCGCGAGCGAGGGCATCAGCTTGGCGTGGATGAGGGCTGGTTTGTAGTACCCCAACCCCTCCGCGATGTCCCTGGTGACCCTGAAATGCGGGTCCTGGTCTATCCCGCACGGGATGAGACACGCCACGTTCTTCCCCTGCTGCATGGATTCGAGAAAGCACGGGACCGTCTGTACACTCGTGAAGAAGATGCTCCCTATGTTGTTCGAGTTGTCGAAGCCGAAGACGGCCTTGATCGTCGAGAAGTTGATCTTCTTCGCCGCTCTAATCGCGGTCGGGTACATGGTCTTGATGTACTCGGTGTCCATGAATATGTTGGTCAGCTTGGGGTCGAACCCCAGGGCGATGATGTCGAGGGCGTTGTCGTAGCCCCATTGCTTCGTCTCCTCGAGGCTCAGGCCGTCGTAGAACATGAACTTCTCGTCGTCCGTGAGTTGGAACCAGAGTCTTGCCTTGAAGGTGTCCTGGAGGTACTTCGTGAACATCCACGGCATCGTGTGACCTATGTGCACAGGTCCCGACGGCCCCCTTCCGGTGTAGAGGGAGAACCCGGCCCCTTTCTCGTGCTGGTCGAGTATCCAGTCGAAGTCCCGGTGCGAATAGAAGATGCCACGCCTGAGCATCGGGTGGACAGGCCCGTGCCTCGCTAGCCTCTCTATCAGGGCGTCGTCGATCCTCTTCGTCCCGAAGCGATCGACGAGCTCGTCGTAGTCTATGTCGCCGGTCACCTTGTACGGCGTGACCTCGAACCCTTCGTTCATCTAGACCCTGTCCAGGGTTAAACGATTTCCCATTATATTCTTTCCTCTAGCGGCCACGCCGGAAAGGTATAATACGAACAAGCTGCGTCCAGGAACCCTGCCACAAGGGAGGATGGATGCTTGAACCTCCGCGCTCGGCCGTATTCGATTCTCGTCGTCGCGTCCCTGTTGGCGATGGGATGCCTCTCCCAGCCTTCGCTCGCGCTTGACCGGACAGTGGGAGACACGTGGGTCTACGACGTGCGCTGCTCGATGGCGGGGGTCGTAGTCGAGGGCGTGATGGAGTACAGATACGTCGGCGTGACGAGCGTCGAGGTCGATGGCATGACGTATGAGACGGGCGTCATCAGGGTCGATGGAGACTTCTCGGGTTACGGGGACGAGTTCTCCTATGACGTTTGGGTTACCGGGCTGTTCGACGGATACGTGTACGAGTCGAGCGACGGCATCGGGATAGTGAAGGAGGAGTTGACGACGATCGCGAACGTCTCGACAGGCTACGAGGATTTCGAGATTGCCACTTTGGTCGAGACGACGGAGTCGCTCACGTACAGCCAGCCGTTGCTTTCAGGATTCGACACGGAAGACTGGGAGCTGACAAGGGAGTGGAACGAGACGCTCACCGTGTTCAGCTTCGAGGCTTACTCGAACGGGACGGTCTCCTCCGAGAACGAATCCGCCTCGGAGTCGTCGTTCCAGTTCTCCGCTGCGCCTGTGCCCTTCCCGTTGGAGACCGAGGCCGGCGCATTCCCCGCCAGCATGATCACTTTCTCCGATGGGGGGACGCTCAGGATCATGTGGTACTCGCCCGAGGTCGGCGGGTTCGTCAGGATGGAGAGGTTCGACCCTCCCTTCTCCGCGCCGTCGTTCGTCGCGGTACTCTCCGATTACGAGCAGGGCTCCGGCGGTGATGATTTGACATTGGTCCTCTCGATGCTCGGCGTGGGCGTGGCGTTGGTCGTGCTCGCGTCCGTGGTCGTCGTCGCGGTCAAGCGCAGAACGGGTGGACCGCCCGCTGGGATGCCCGAGGACCGGGAGGGGCTCTCAGGCCCAGAGCCGCGGGACTTGGGTCCGGATGTGCGTGACGAGGTGAAATGAGTGTCAGGGAGCGGAGGTTCGCAGAGGGAATCCAGGAGCGTGTCCAATTCGCAGGCCGTGGTCGCGAGGGTGATGATGCCACAGGATGCGAACATTGCGGGTAATGTGTTCGGGGGGACGATACTGAAGATGGTCGACGAGATATGCTACGTCGCCGCCACGAAGCACGCGCGCACGAACATCGTGACGGCCTCCGTCGACAGCATGAGGTTCCTGTCACCCGTGCATGTGGGCGACCTGCTCACGCTCAAGGCGAGGGTGAACGCCGTATGGCGTACGTCAATGGAGGTCGGGGTGAGGATTGAGGCGGAGGACCCCAGAACAGGCGATATCAGGCACACGGGCTCGTCGTACATGACCGTCGTGGCGCTCGACGAGTCCGAGCGGCCGTGCGAGGTCCCCGAACTCGTCCTCGAGACCCACGAGGACGAGAGACGCAATCAGGAGGCCCGCAGGAGGCGCGCTAGACGGCTCGAGGAGAAGGCGATAGACAAGGCGCTATCCTCATGACGCGACCGGCCAGCCATTGCGAAGGATTTATCAACCTTTCCTGATTCGCGGGACAGCGTTTTAGTAGGTGCAGCAGGTTTCCCGGTCATCGGGAGGATAAGTTGGCCAAAGCCGTTTTCAACCCCTTGACCGGGGAGCAGGAAGAGCAAGTTCACCTGACCTCGCTCCGCATACTTGGAGAGGTCGGGATAAAGGTGACGAGCAGGTCTGTGCTGGCGATGCTCAAGGAGCACGGCGCGACCGTAGACGAGAAGAGCGAGATCGTGAAGATCCCGGAATCCCTGGTCGATGAGGCCCTTTCTAACGCGCCGAAGGAACTCTCGATGTGTGGAAGGGACCCGAAGCACGATCTCCGGCTGCCGGCGTCGCATCCACAGGCCGTGAACGACGGCCAGCCTACTGACGTCTGGGACATCGATACTCAGTCCAAGAGGAAGTCGACGATCAGGGACCTCGTGGATCTCACGGTCATCTGTGACGCGATGCCCGAGGTGGAGCTGTACTGGCCTGAGGTGGTGGCCACAGACCTCCCCCCCAACGTGTCGAACTGTCACGAGTACGTCGCCTCGCTGTTCTTCACCGGGAAGCACGTGCAGCATGGAGCGAGCTCCGCCGAGGACACGAACTTCCTCATCGACGCCGCGGCCGCCATCGTGGGCTCAAGGAAGGAGCTCGCGCGCAGGCCCATCGCTTCCATAACGCACACTCCCATGACCCCGTTGAGGTACGAGGCGGGCGACATCGAAGCCGTGGTGGAGTTCGCCAAGGTCGGGTTGCCCGTGGTGCACCTCTCCATGGCCATATCTGGATCAGTGTCTCCCGTCTCCCTCGCGGGGACGACCACCCTTGTAAACGCCGAGAACCTCGCGGGCATAGTCATATCCCAACTCGCCTCCCCAGGGGCACCGGTGCTGTACAGCTCCGAGTCGGGTCCGATGGACATGAGGACCGGGGTGTTCCTCTCGGGCTCGACTGAGGGATCGTTGATCAACGCGGCTGGCTGTCAGATGGCGAGGAGATACAGGCTCCCGTCACAGGTTGGAGGAATCGCGGCGTCCGGCTGCAGACCGGGGTTCGAGATAGGCTACCAGAAGGCGATAAGCGCACTACTCCCTGCCATGGCTGGCGCCGACCAGGTAGTCGGCGTCGGCGGGTTCGAGCGCTCCGGTTGCGAATCCGTCGAGCAGGTCGTGATGGATTGCGAGCTGTGGAGGAACGTCCTCAGAGCCTGGAGAGGCATCGATGTCGACGAGTCGATGATGGCCTTCGACGCGATCGCGCGGGTCGGCCCAGGCGGATATTTCATGCGGGACCCGCACACTCTGAAGTTCTTCAGGAGCGAGAACCTCCTGCCCAAGATAGCGATGTTGCCCCCGGTAGCTAGTAGTGGCGAGGAGCCGATGCGCCTAGCCGCTAGGAAGGAGGCGAAGCGTCTGCTGGAAGAGCACCGGTGCACTCCTATCGAGGACGACGTGAAGAAGGACATAATCTCGATGCTGTCCAGGTTCGACAAGGACGTGATCGGCTCAGCGGTCCCGACTGACTACCTGAACCGGTAGCCGTGCCGACAACACGAGGTTCCACCGCGACGCGGTGATGGCCAGGCTCAAGACTTAAGAGGAAGCTGCCGGTTTACGTGTGCATGCCTGAGTCTGTCGGCTTTGGAAGCGGCACAGCCTATGGTCGATCGCTAGTGAGGGCCGCCCGGGCGGCTGTAAGGGACGTGCTCTCTGTCAAACGCGGCGAGAGGTTTCTCATAATATCCAACCCCAACCCGGGCACCCGGGACGTGGCGATGTCCCTGTTCGACGCGGCCCTTGAGGCGCGGGCTTCGCCCGTCCTCGCGTTCCAGAGGGAGAAGGGGGCCTTCGACTACACCGAGGAGGAGGTCATGAAGGCGCTCTCGGCAGAGCCCCAGGTGGTCGTCTCGATAAGCAAGGACCGCATGGGCATGGACCGGTACGGTCTGAAGCACGGCTACAAGGGGAAGCGCAGCTACGACAACCTCTTCGACATGCTGTACGGCGAGGGCAAGATGAGAGCCTTCTGGTCCCCAGGGATAACGCCGGACAGTTTCGCGAGGGCCGTTCCGATCGACTACGGCGTCCTAAGAGCGGACTGCAAGCGCGTCGTCCATGCCCTGAAGGACGCTCACGAGGTGAGAGTGACGGCCCCTTCCGGGACCGACCTGACCGTCGGCGTGAGGGGAAGGCGGGCGAAGTCGGATGACGGCGATTTCAGGAAGATGGGCAATGCGGGGAACCTCCCTTCGGGAGAGGTCTACGTCTCGCCAGAACTGGGCGCGACGAACGGCACGATCGCGTTCGACGGTTCCATAGCGTTGAACGACGGCGAGATAGTCATCAAGAAGCCGATAATGGTCGATGTCAAGGACGGCTTCGCCCGCAAGATAAGCGGCTCCGACGAGGCGGAGCTCCTGAAGAAGTCGATCCGCTCAGGGCAGCGTAACTCCAGGAGGATGGCGGCGAAGGGGGAACTCAAGGTATCGGAGGCCGAGAAGTACTTCAAGAACTCCAGCGCGATAGGTGAGCTGGGGATCGGTCTCAACAGAAAGGCGAGGATCGTCGCCAACATGCTCGAGGACGAGAAGGTCTACGGCACATGCCACTTCGCGGTGGGCAGCAATTACGACGGGGACGCGGACGCGCTGATACACCTTGACGGCCTCGTCAAGAAGCCCACGATATCCATCATCAGCAGGGACCGGCACAAGGAGAAGCGGTTGATGGTCGATGGCAGGCTCGTGTGGGACTAGCTGAAGTTATTTGTGCCCTCCCGTGTTTCCACCCCGCATGGAGGGAGTGATTCGACCGGGGCAGCTCGACGATGACAGGTTCGACCGGTCCAAACGGGTCGAGTGGTTGGACGTCGACGCTATCGCCAGGGTCAAGGTCCTGATGGTCGGGGCTGGCGCCTTGGGGAACGAAGTCGGGAAGAATCTGGCTCTTTCTGGCTTCCGATATGTGACCGTCGTCGACATGGACCGTATCGTCGGCTCTAACCTCAATCGCTGCATGTTCTTCAGCGTGGCCGACTCTCGAAGCAGGCGCTTCAAGGCGGAAGCCCTCGCGGAGGGAATGGAGCGGCTCGGCTGTGAGATGACCGTGAAGCCCGTGACCAAGCCGATTGAGAAGCTGCCAGCAGAGTTGTTCCACGAGCATGACATGATTCTTGGCTGTCTTGACAACGTCGTCGCCCGAATCCACGTCAACTCCAATTCGTACCATGCATCCAAGCCATACGTGGACGGGGGCATGGACGGCTTGATCGGGAAGGTCACCGTTGTACAGCCTCCCGACGGTCCGTGTCTCCAATGTGGACTTAACAGCTCACATGCGCGCGTCGCAGGCATGCGATTTTCGTGCACGGGGGCGGATACCGTCTTTCATGAGCCTAGGCTGGCCGCTGAGATCACTACGACGAGCGTAGTTTCTGCGATCATGGTGAGGGAGGCGTTGAAGATCGCCTCGGGTCACCCTGAATTCCTGCTGTCTAACGCGTTCTACTATGACGGCAGGAGGAACGTGTCAGAGGAGCTCGAAGTGCCACTGGACCCGTCCTGTCCCGTTCACGTGCGCTGAGTTGTTACACGTAAGCGAAAGGGTTAAGGGGGTCTCGGCAGTCCAGATGGTGGTGGTTTTGTTGCCCTTCAGAATCAAGGTCAAGAACGCCGAGACTGGAGCGACAGTGGAGATGGAGCTCGATCGAGAGAATACGGTCGATGAGATTATCGAAAGTGCTGCGACCTTCTGGAACAAGGACATGGGTGCATATGTCGTTAGGAAGGGCAAGAAGGTCCTGAGGGGCAACACCACTCTGCTGGACGCGGGCGTCAGGGACGACGACGTCATGGAGCTCATACCTGACCCTGAGGGCGGATAAACAGCATGGCTCTCCCGATGGACGTGCTGAGGATCAGATTGAAGAACGAGGTCGAGATGTGTCAGAGAGAGCTGAGGCACCATGTCTCCGTGTCGGATGCCACGCTCTCCTCGTTCCCCATGCTCATTAACGTCACCTTCCTGAGAATTCCAGGACCTTGCTGGGAGGGTGACAAGGTCGTTCACCGGATGGTCCACCGGATGGGGTTCATGATCAGCGACCAGTACCCAGTGGAGAAGCCGATCGTGAAGTGGAAGACTCCCATCTTCCACCCCAACATCATGCCACCTGAGGATGGTGGATATGTGTGCACGAAGCTGCTGGAGAACTGGGACTTCAGTTCGACCCTTCTCGCTTTCGTCAGGGGAATCGAATGGCTTCTGGTGAACCCAAATCCCAGAAACCCGTTCGGGAGCGATACTTGCACAAGGGCGGCGGAGTACTTCAACAAGAATCCCTACAGGCCTCCGCGAAGGCAGGACGGGAACGAGAGACGCATTCGGATCATCGGTGAGGTTGATGACTAGGCCAAGGGTAGTGGCCGAAATCAGAAAGGAGCCCGTCCGACGCCCTCCGCCTATCGGCGGAGGTCCCCATGACTGGCTCTCTTCAGAGTCCCTCGAGCTTCACAGGAAGGCGTCCGGCGCGGATGGCCGAATCGACATCTTCATCTCGTCACTCGCCGAGAGAAAGGTTCGGGACCAGGCGGCTGTTGCCGCCCCGGAGTCGCTGGAGGTCATGGGCTTGCTCATTGGGGAAGTCTGCGAGTGGCGGGGGTTCTCGTACGTCGTTATAAGAGACGCCTGTACAACTGACCTGAAGAACACGCCGTCCAAGGTACGGTTCGACGCTGAGGCGCTTCCAAAGCTGTTCAGGGACCTGGATGGCATGGGGTTCGATTACGTGATCGTCGGATGGTATCATTCTCACCCCGGCCACACATGCTTCCTATCGCGCACCGACCTTGAGACTCAGAGG
>DUGQ01000235.1 GCA_013331315.1 Thermoplasmata archaeon | reverse complement strand
AGATCAACGCCATACTGGCGCTTTCGAAGGACATGGCAGACCTGAGGGCCAGACTCTCGAGGATCGTAGTCGCCTACACGCGTGACGGCAAGCCAGTTACGGCCGACAAGTTGAATGGGATCGGGGCGATGTGCCTCCTCCTGAAGGACGCGATCAACCCGACACTCGTGCAGACGCTCGAGGGACAGCCCGCGCTNNCGGCCCGTTCGCGAACATCGCGCACGGCAACAGCTCGATAATCGCGACCAAGTACGCGCTGAAGATGGCGGACTACGTCATAACCGAGGGAGGGTTCGCGGCCGACCTCGGAGGCGAGAAGTTCTTCAACATAGTCTGCAGGATGGGAGGACTCAAGCCGGACGTTGCCGTCCTCGTCGCCAGCATAAGAGCGCTCAAGATGCACGGCGGGATGAACGAAAAGGAAATCGGCACGCCCAACGTTGACTTCCTTGAGAAGGGCTACAGCAACCTTGACAAGCACATAGAGAACATGAAGAAGTTCGGCGTGCCTGTCGTCGTTGCGATCAACCAGTTCCCGACCGACTCGCCAGAGGAGATTGAGCACATCAAGAAGCACTGCGAGAAGGTGGGCGCTAGATTCGGCCAGTCGAAGGTGTTCGTAGAGGGCGGCAAGGGAGGCGTCGAGCTCGCCAATGCGGTCCTTGAGGCACTTGAGAAGGAGACACCGAACTTCAAGGTGCTCTACGACGAGAAGATTTCGATCAAGGACAAGATCAAGGTCATAGCCACCGAGATCTACGGTGCCGACGACGTCGTCTACACGGGGACAGCGCCGAACGACATAAAGGCAATCGAGGCCGCTGGCAACGACAAGCTTCCACTCTGCATGGCCAAGACACAGTTGTCGATTACGGACGACCCGAGCAAGAAGGGCGCCCCGAAGGGGTGGGTCCTGACAGTCAGAGAGGTCCGTCTCTCCGCGGGCGCAGGGTTCATCGTGCCTGTGACAGGGGAGATTATGATCATGCCCGGATTGCCTTCAGTCCCAGCTGCCGAGCGGATCAACATCGACGACAACGGCTACATCACCGGCTTGAACTGAGCTGTTGGTGGCAGCGGATGTCCCCGGGCCTGACGCGTCTCGCACCCGGAGGCTGCAAACCTCTTCCTTCTATCTCTTGATGGGAGGCATATTTTAACTCCCAATCCATCATGAACAGCCGCAAACGGAGGAGTGATCTTGACCGACAAAGTCCTCGTGATTGGCGGGGGTCCCGCCGGCCTTGCCGCAGCGAAGACCCTCGTGGACAGCAAGACCGACGTCGTGCTCGTCGAGCGCGAAGAGACCCTTGGCGGAATGGCCCGAGAGCTCACATGCAAAGGCGTCTCAGAGTGCAGGAACTGCGGCGTATGCTATGTCATGGACCGCGCGATGGAGATTCTGAGTGAGCCCTCCGTGGAGGTGCTTCTTCAATCTGAGGTCGTCTCCGTGGAGGCCACGGAAGGTGGCTACAGGGTCAAGATCAAGTCGTCTCCGAGATACGTCACAGGCCAGTGCATCGAGTGCGACAAGTGCTCAGACGCCTGCCCCGTAGATGGGAAGGCCATATTCCCACCGACGGGGAGCGGAAGGCCAAGAGCGTACTTCATCGACAGGGCTCGCTGCCTCCACTTCAAGAAGGCCAAGTGCACCAAGTGCGCGGATGCCTGCCCAGCGAAGGCCGTGAACTACGACGACCGGGCTAAGAATGTCACCAGGGATGTCTCAGCGATTGTGCTCGCGACTGGCATCGAGGCCATCGACGCGGGAGAGGTCGCGAGGCTCGGCTATGGCAGGATTCCAGATGTGATCTCCAGCGTGGACGCGGAGAGAATCCTGAACGAGAAGGGCAAGATACCGAGGCCATCGAACGGGGACGCGCCGAAGAAGGTCGCCATCATCCAATGCGTGGGATCGAGGAACGAGCAGACGGGCGTTCAGTACTGCTCGAAGTTCTGCTGCAAGTACGGATCGAAGATCGCGCAGGCGATGATGGACACCGACCCTGACATCGACCTGGACTTCTACTTCATGGACCTGCGGACGCTCTACGAGCCGCAGGAGGACTTCAAGGAATGGGCGAAGACCAAGAAGAGGAAGGTAGAGAAGAAGATGGTCCCCCAGGTCCGCCTGATCAGGAGCATGCCAGCACAGGCGTTTGAAGCCGAAGGGAAGGTTCTGCTGAGGTCGTCCGGTGAGACGGACGCCGAGGTATCAGAGACGGCGTACGACCTGGTCATCCTCTCGGTTGGCATGCGCCCACGGAGCGGCTCCGATGACCTTGTCAAGTCGTTGGGCCTGATCCGCGACCAACTAGGGTTCGTGGGCACCGCGGGGGAACCACCTAGGGGAGTGATTGTCCTAGGGGCCGTCACCGAGCCTATGGACATAGAAGAGACTGTGGTCAGGGGAATGACGGTTCCTGCATTGATCGTCGATAAGGGAAAGGAGGCGGTCAAATGAAGCGAAGAATACAGGTTGTCATATGCCGAGACTGCTCCAATCAAGTCCCTGTTCTAGACCTCGACAAGATGGCGAAGGTCGCCTCCGAGGCGCCCTATGTCGGTTCGGTCTCAGTCGTAGACCGTGCATGTCAGCCGAAGACGGTCGCGTCACTTGTGGAGGAGGCAAAGGTCAAAGAGGTCGACCGGGTCCTGGTCATACCTTGCTCCAAGGCCGATATCTCTCCCGGGCTTTTCAACGCGTATACGAAGAAGGCGAAGGTCAATGAGTTCCTCATGGAGGGTGTCGACCTGGTGAACGAGGTAATCCTGCCCCACAGGGACGAGCCCGAAAGAGCCCAGACCAAGGCGGAGGCTAGGCTCTCTGCGGCGATAACCCGCCTTTCGATGCTCGAGCCTCTGGCTAGAGACAGCGAGCCGATGAGGACGAAGAACGTCGTCGTGATAGGCGCGGGCATCGCTGGTCTCGAAGCCGCGAGGGTGGCGGCAGCCAATGGCCTTCACACGGTACTCATCGAGAAGACGGACAGGTCTCTGAAGGCTCCTGACGTCCTGCTGTCCAGGTCGAGACTGGTCAGGGCAGAGGGCTACGGAGGGAACTTCAGGCTCACCATCCAGGCCGGGGAGAAGCAAGAGACCCTCGAATGCGGCGCTGTCGTAGTTGCGTCCGGCGGCAACTGGGAAGAAGCCAAGGGGCCGCTCCCGAAGGCGTGCAAGGACGCGATCCCGCTGTTCAGGCTGAAGGAGATGGTCGACGAAGGCAGGTTGCCCGAAGGGTCGCTTGTCATAATCGACACCCCTGACCCCAAGGGAACCGCCACGAAGGCCCAGGACTTCGTTTGGGACGACGCACTTGCAGTCGCCATCGCGGCCAAGAGAGCGGCTCCGGAGGCAGAAGTCAGCGTCGTCTTCCAGGAGATGCGCGCCTCTGGCCTGGCAGAGCTTGTGTACAGAGACGCTGCCGAGATTGGCGTGAGATTCATCAGATACGACAAGAAGAGCCCTCCAGCTATCGACAAGGGGAATCCGAGGAGAATCGTAGTGAAGGACTCGGCACAGGACGAGACGGTTGCACTCAAGTTCGACACACTCGCCTACGCATCGGTACCCGCAAACCCAGACAATCTCGATATCGCGGACGCCCTGAGGATCCCGTTGTCCTTGGACGGGGGTATCAGGCGCGGGAGCATGCAGAGGGGACCGATCGCCACGCCGAGACCTGGCATCTACGTCTGCGGATCCGCGATGTTCCCCAAGTCGGAGGCGGCTGCGAAGGCCGAGGGGATAGCCGCAGGGGTCCTCGCATCGCAGTATGTCACCTCGGGGGTCGTCGAGTTCGGCGGATCGGTGGCCGTTGTCACGCCTGAGAGATGCTCTGCCTGCCTCACATGTGTCCGCACCTGCCCATACGAGGCGCCGTTCATAGGCGGGGCGGGAAAGGCGGAGATAAGGCTCCAGCTCTGTCAGGGCTGCGGCATGTGCGCTGGAATCTGCCCGAGCAAGGCGATAGATATTCACAACTACACGGACGAGCAGGTCTCGACCGAAACAGCCGCATACCTCGGGGGTGATTTCTGATGGCGAACCGCAGGCCGAAGATTGTAGGCTTCTGTTGCGACAAGCACGGGACCGACAGCGTCAGACTGTCCGCACGATCGGGCACACAGTACGACGCGAGCGTGAGATTGGTTCATGTGCCGTGCAGCGGACGAGTGGACGGACTGCACATACTCGACGCCCTCGAGAAGGGTGCCGACGCCGTGTTCGTCCTCGGATGCCTCGAGAAGAACTGCTACTACGACACGGGCTCCATCGAGGGAAGGAAGAGAGTCGACTACGTCAAGGGCATGCTGAAGCAGGCCGGTCTTGAACCCGAGGGGGTCGAGATGTTCAACACCTCCTCCTCCATGGTCTGGAAGTTCGAGGACATCGTCTCGAAGATGTTGGAGGTCGCCGAGAGGCTCGGGCCAATCGAGGCAGAGGGGGGTGGCTCACGATGATAGTGGCAGAGCGCAAACCCCTGAACGAGATTGCTGAGATGATAGCTCCGCATGGAAGGGTCACGGTCATCGGATGTAGGAGCTGCGTCGCCATTTGCCTCGCGGGCGGCGAGAAGGAAGTCAAGATGCTCGTCTCCGCGATGAAGCTCAAGAACCGGAAGGAGGCCAGGAAGCAAGCCTTGGAGGGCCTCGTCGTGGAGAGACAGTGCGAGAAGGAGTGGGTCAAGGAAGTGGAGGAGAAGA
>DUGQ01000158.1 GCA_013331315.1 Thermoplasmata archaeon | reverse complement strand
GGCCTTCGTGGTGGGCCCATGAGCCCGAAGGAGCCGTTCGTCTATGTGATAGCCTTCTCCGACGAGGATTTCGTCATGGTCAGGCATCGACGGAGGGCGTGGGAGATGCCCGGCGGGCGGATGGAGCCCGGCGAGACGGTCGACGAGGCCGCGTCGAGGGAGTTCTCGGAGGAGACGGGGCTCATGTTCGAGCCCGTGGGCCAGATCGATCTTGGTGGAGGCACGGTCGTCGTGGGGCTCTCGCACTCCCGGTGCTGCAGGATACACCCCTCGGACGAGATAGCCGAGGTCAAGCTCTTCCGGGAGCTGCCCGGTGAGCTCTCGTTCCCCGAGGTGGAGTACCTGGAGATGCTGGACAGGGCCCGTGGGATGGTAGAAAGCTTTAAAAGAGGGAATATTATAAGCGCCTCTGCTTCGCCACAAGCCAAACCGTTTCAATCGGAGTAGAATCACGATGTCAAGGATGCATGCGAGCCGGCGCGGACGCTCCGGCTCAAAGAAGCCTCTCGTCGACAAGGCCCCCGAGTGGGTGCAGCAGTCGCCGGCAGAGGTGAAGGACCTAGTGGCAAAGCTGGCTGGAGAGGGCGTCTCCATGTCGAAGATAGGGCTCGTACTCCGCGACCAGTACGCCGTGCCCAACGTCAGGCTCGTGACGGGCATGAGCATGAAGGAGATATGCGCGGAGAAGGGCGTCAAGGTCGAGCTTCCCGAGGACCTGTCCGACCTCATGAGACGGGCGGTCCGTTTGAACGGTCATATCAAGAGCAATCCGAAGGACAATCACAACATTCGTGGGATGCAGCTTGTGGAATCCAAGATACGAAGGCTCGTGAAGTACTACAAGCGCGAGGGTATCCTCCCGGAAGGGTGGAGCTACTCGATCGCCACGGCAGCCCTGCAAGTCGAGTGATGTCATCATGAGCGGGAGCGTCGCCCTCCCGGCCGAGTTTTCCGACGCTTTTAAGCACGCGTGCAGAGCCATCCGGTCAGCCGGACGGCTCAGGATCGTGTCCCACTACGACGCCGACGGCATAGCCGCAGGCGCGGTCATGGCGGGTGCGCTCGCCGCGGAAGGCAAGAAGTTCCACCTCACGATGGCGAAGGGGTTCGACGAGTCCCTCGTGGCGCGCCTCAAGAAGGAGGGCAATGATACCGTGCTCTTCCTCGACATGGGCTCCGGACAGATCGAGAGCCTGGAGTCTTTGGAGGGCACGGTGATCGCCCTGGACCATCACAAGCCCGTCAGGAAGTCCAAGAAGGTGCTACAGGTCAACCCGCACTTCCACGACATGGATGGCATGACCGAGGTGTGCGCGTCCTCGCTCGCGCTCCTGCTGGCAATCACACTCGACCCTGTCAACTGGAGCCTGGCCCCGGTCGCCTTGGCGGGCGTCGTGGGCGACAGGCAACACATGGGCGGGATGAAGGGCCTGAACAGGCAGATACTCGACGGCGCCACGGACAAGAAGCTGGTCGAGACCCAGAAGAGCCTCAACCTGAAGGGCTCGACTGTCATGAGGGCGATCGCCGAGTCGACCGACCCGTACTTCGTCGGCCTGTCCGGTAGGCCGGAGAACGTGTCCGCCTTCCTGGAGTCGATGAAGGTCAACGCCGACACGCCTCTGGGCTCCCTCGACGAGTTCTACAGGAGGAAGCTCACCTCAATGCTCTCCCTCCGCCTCATGGGCCAGGGGTGCAGGCCGGAGACGGTCGAGGAGCTCGTGACGGAGGTGCGTTGGATACCCTCGATGGACCTGAGCGCGGCCGACCTGGCCGACCTGCTCAACGCCTGCGGGCGGCAGGACCACGAGTCACTGGGGGTGGCGATTTCCCTCGGGGACCGCGAGGCGCTCGAGGAGGCGAGGGCCCTGAGAGGGGAGTACAATCGCAAGCTCATGGAGAAGCTGCTGAGCATCGAGTCCGACGGCGTCGAGCAGGGCGAGCACATCCAGTTCTTCGAGGCCGAGGACGCCTCTCTGGCAGGGGCGGAGTGCGGCCTCGCGATGCAGTACATCCTGGACCAGTCGAAGCCGACGCTCGCGCTCTCGACCGTGGGCAAGAAGGTCAAGGTCTCGGCGAGGGGCACCAAGTACCTCGTCTCCAAGGGGCTCGACCTCGCCGCGGCCATGAAGCGCGCCGCCGAGGGCGTCAAGGGGTCCGGCGGAGGCCACGCGGTGGCCTCAGGAGCCACCGTGCCTTCGGATGGCAAGGACAAGTTCCTCAAGTCGATCGACGCGCTCGTGGGGAAGCAAATAGGGTGAGACCCCCCAAAATCCATTACCTCGGTCGTTTATTCGTAGGCAGGGTGATCGGGGTGAAATGCGCAAAATGCGGTCAGGGTAATCCGGATGGCATGAAGTTCTGTGGCGGCTGCGGGAGCGAGCTGCTTCCCCCAGCGGTGACCCAGGACGCTCAGAGGAACAGGCACTGCGTGAACTGTGGGCGGGTCATAGGCTGGGACGCGAACGCGTGCCAGTACTGCGGTCACGACTACAGGAAGAAGAAGGGCGAGGAGACCAAGGAGTCAGCGGTGAACGCCCTGCTGGTCGGCGCGATATTCTCGATACTGGCCGGAATCGTCTCGACGATGCTCGTGATGGTCATAAACATGGAGGGATCCGGCCCGTCGAACGCGGAGCTGGTCGTGTCGTCTATGATGTACCTGTTCGCGGTCCTTGCCATCATCGGCGGTCTCTCCAGCCTGGCGAAGGTCTCGTACCCGATGTCCGTGCTCGGAGCGGCGTGCAGCATATTCGGGCCGGGGTTCTTCTTCGGGGTGCCGGCGCTCGTGCTCACGGCGAAGTCCGCGGCGGCATTCGAGAAGGACGAAGCTGGGTGAAGCCAAAGAACAGGTAAGTGGTTTAGGGAGGTTCTCACAGCCGGTCTAGAACCTGTACGTCCCGCCGAACACGAACCATGCCAGGGTGGACTTCGCCGTCAGGCTGAGTATGATGTACACCTTCTCGCCGTACAGATAGTCCGCCCACTTCCCCTTGCCGCGGTACTGGAACACCATGTTCAGCGCGAACACGTTGAAGAACGCCGCGAGCACGAAGAATATGGCGTAAACGAAGGTCGGGACGTTCTCGGCATCCTGCAGGATCGCGCCGAAGAAGTAGATGCCGAGCACGAGCCACGGCACGAACCCCGCGAAACAGCCGAGAATGTACGCGGTCCAGTTCGTCTTCTCGGTGGTCTGGTTGTGCAGCTCCATCATCAGGCCGAACAGGTTCATCGTGGCGTTGAGGGCGAATATGAGTATCAGGCTCGACAGCTCGAATATGCCGACGAGCATCGCGATGACCACGATCATGATCGACGAGCTGATCGCGTACTCGAACCACCTCGCGTAGTTGATGCCCTTCTTCAAGTTGCCCACGTACCAGTCGTACGCGTATGTCGAGACCGACAGATGCGCTATCGCGGACGTGAACAGGAACGCGGCGATCATCGGCGCCAGGGGCACCATTGCGATGACGTCCCTGGCGTACATGAACTGCCCGTCCTCCACGCGCAGGAACGTGGTCCACAGCTCACCCTCCGCCGGGGGCGCGAGGTACAGTATCAGCGCTCCCTGGAAGAGGTGCAGAAATCCCATCACTAGGTTGAAGTTCTTCAACTTCCTGAACTTGCCTTCCTCCGTCGCAAGCATTTAGATCCCACCTGTGTCGTGGAAACCCTTGTCGGTTTAAGATACTTGTCCAGAACTGGTCAGGTGGTCAGGCGGCCAGATGCCGGGCTCACTTCATCCAGGGCAGATCGACCTCGTCCGTCCTGAACCTCTGCCTCACGGAGCTATCGGCAATCTCCGTCCTGATTCCCGCCTCGTGCATGACCACGCCCGTCCACGCTATCATGGCGCCGTTGTCCACGCAGAGCGAGCCCGGAGGAACGTACATCCTCGCGCCCCTCTCCTCGGCCATTATCCTGACCATCTCCTGAAGGCGCTTGTTCTGGACCACCCCACCCCCGAGCAGGACCTGGTCCTTCTCCACATGCGCCATCGCCCGCTCGGTCACCTCGACGAGCATCGCGAAGCAGGTCTCCTGGATCGAGTAGCAGAGGTCCTCGAGCCTCCTGCCAGCCTTGTGCAGCTGCGTGGCCGCGGTCAGTATCCCCGAGAAGGCCACGTCCATGCCCTTGACGCTGTAGGGCAGCTCGATGAGCTCCCCTCCGTTCAGGGCGTGCTTCTCGAGGTGCGGCCCCGCGGGGAACGGCATGCCCGTCGACCTCCCGAACTTGTCTATCATGTTGCCTATGCCGATGTCCAGCGTCTCCCCGAAGACGCGGTATCTGCCGCCCGAATAGGCTATCACCTGCGTGTTGCCCCCGGAGGCGTACAGGAGCGTGGGGTCTTCGCAACCAGTAACCTTCCGTCCTATCTCGAGATGGGCGACGCAGTGGTTGACGCCCACGAGGTCCACGTCGAGAGCCAGGGAGAGCGCCCTCGCGGCAGTCGCCGCCGTCCTAAGGCACGGCCCGAGGCCCGGCCCCTGAGAGAACGACACCAGCGCAATGTCCCCGTACGAGATCCCGGCCTCCTCGACCGCCTTGTGCATAAGAGGGACGACATTCTCCGCGTGGTGGTTGGCGGCTTCCCTGGGGTGTATCCCTCCCTTCGAGCCGTCGATCATCTTGGTGAGGTTGGCCAGCACGTTGCACTCGCCGTCCACCACCCCGACGCCTATCGTGTGGGCGGTGCCCTCTATCCCGAGGCAGATCATCGGCATGGCATCGCATGACGGATTAAAAGGATATCTCGGTATCTTGCGGGCCGTTATCAGAATCGATATCCGGAGAACAGGGGATAAAAAGGGTCGCTGCCGATAGTCATCCCTGAGGGAACCATATGAAATGCCCGTCATGCAGCTCTGAGATACCCGGCGAGTCGAGGTTCTGCCTCAAGTGCGGAAAGGATCTAGTGGCGACGCCTCCGCCGCCCCAGGACGACGGCTCTGAGATGTTCGCGTTGATGGCGATGGGCATCGCCTTCATGATGTTCTTCTTCTCCCTAGCACCCTTCTTCCTGGGTATATGGATCGCCGGGATAGCCATGCTCGGGGTGGGCGTGGTGCTCATGATCGCGGGGTACCGCATGATCCGCGCCTCGAAGAAGGACCAGGTCGCGATGATGCAGCGCCACAACGTCAGGGTCAGGTGCAGGTACTGTGGCACCCTCAACGGAGAGCACGAGGAGAAGTGTGATTCCTGCGGGGCCAACCTGTAGGCCGCGGGCGGGTATCGATTCTCCCAGGCTGTCTCACAGAACTATCTGGACCGAGCGGCCGATGCTGCTCTTGATGGCCGCGTCGTAGACGATCTTCGCCGTCAGGCTGTCCTGGACCGCGAGTCCAGTCGAGCAGAATACCGTTATCTCGGAGTCGTTCTCCCTGCCAGGGGAGAGGCCGGCCACGACACGGCCTATCTCGCCGTTGACGTCGTCCTTGGTGATCTCTCCCTTGGCCAGTGGCACGTTGATCTCACCCGAGTGGCTCGCCTGCTCCCAGTCATCTATTATCACCCGTGCGCGCTTCAGCACCTTGTGGTCCAGCTCCTGCTTGCCAGGGGCGTCCGCGCCTATGCAGTTGATGTGGGTGCCCTCGTCGACCCACTCGTCCATGACTATGGGCGCCCTCGAGGAGGTGGCGGTGACGACTATGTCGCAGCCCGTGACCGCGTCCTTCGCGTGCGAGACGGACCTGATCTTCCCGACCCTGTCCTTGTAGAGTCTCCTGAACTGCCGCGCCGTAGCCCTCGACTTCTCGGGGAAGAGGTCGTACAGCCTCACCTCGTCGAAGCGGCCGTACTGCGTGATCAACGCCAGCATCTGCGTCTTCGACTGGTTCCCGGCGCCTATTATCCCCAGCACCTTTGGCTCGGGCCTCGCCAGGTACTTCGAGGCTATGGCACTGGCGGCCCCCGTCCTCATGTCCGTGATGTGAGTGGCGTCCATTATCGCCAACGGGGCGCCCGTGTGCGGGTTGACCAGGACAAGCAGCCCCATGACGGTCCTGATGCCGTAGTTCTTGGCGTTCTGAGGGTGCACGTTGACTATCTTCACCGCGGAGACGTCCATGTCCTCGACGTACGAGGGCATGGTCCTCAGGTCCCCGTCGAACTTCTCGTAGAACAGATAGACCTTGGGCGGCATCTGCACCTTGTCCAATCCCTTGTGCTTGAACGCGTCCTCGACGGCTCCGAGGACGTCCTCCATTACCAGAAGCTTCTTGACCTGCTTCCCCGTCAGGAGAAGAGTCTTAACCGAAGTGTGATGTGCGGTCATCGCGCTACACGACTCCAGCATTGCACTATCGGATGCGGGAATATAAGGGTATTCGAGCTAAAGGATAATGAGGCCCAGTCCGACTGGTCGGTGCCAGCGACTGTACTTGGACGCATGGTGGTCGTTTCCGAGAAGTGAAATCATGGCAAATGGATTTATTCGTCCACCACGTATTACGCTAGGCTAGAGGCCCCCTCTCTGGAGGAAGCAGGGAAGTCACGCGATGATCGATGCTTCAAAGGATTTGCCCCTTAGGGACGAGATAGTAGGCTTTCTCAGGTCCAAGGCGGACAAGATAGTCGACCGGTGGACCGCGGAGGTCACCTCGGCCCCGTACACCAGGATCGCCGATTTCTCGCTCCCACGCGAGGTCAGGGCCTCGCGGCTCAGGTTGTGCCTGCGAGCCCTCCTCGACCTGGCGGTTCAGCCGGGGGACGCGGTCGCCCGCGAACATCTGAGGATAACCATCAGGAGCGAGCATCTGAGGANNGGCCTGGTCAAGATGGTCTCCAACCATCACGCGTTGCGCCGGATCACGAGGGACCTGCTGAGGGACCATCTCGAGGGCGACGAGTGCGAGAGGGCGGAGCGGTTCGTCGAGGGCATAGTGGACATGTGCGTCGAGGAGACGGTCATCCTCGTCGAGCAGTTCGTCGAGGCCCAGCAGGCGCTGACGGGCACCGAATGGGACCCCGACGGCACCTATTCCGATCCAGAGCAGGTATTCGCCTCGTTCTGCAGGAGCGTCATGGAGTACTTCGACGCCGACCTCGTGGGCCTTTTCAGGGTTAACAAGGACGCGAAGGAGCTGATTTGCGTCTCCTGCTTCGCGAAGGGAGTCAGCCTGTCGAGGAACGCCAGGCTGTCCATATCGTCCATCCCTCTGGTCGAGAGGGCCATATCCATCAACTCCCCGTTGTCCTGTTTCGACCGCGAACGTGGCAGGGGGGAGAAGGTCAGACTGGCCGGCGGCGCCAGCTTCGAGCACTGCGTCGCCGTACCCTTTGGCAGGAACGACGAGGTGACTGGGCTCATGTTCGTGGGGGACAACGGCCGAGTGAGCTACTTCACGCCGGAGGAGATAGGCATGGCCGAGGAGCTCTCCAAGCTGGTCGTCGCGGCGCTCGACGCCAGCGACACGCTGAGGATGCTCAGCTTCAGGTCCAGGGCGCAGAGGGCGTTGATAGAGACTGCGGCGAACATGCAGCAGGAGATCGATTCCGAGGAGATATACCGCATCCTCGCGAGCAGGATAATCGAGCTGATACCGAGCCACGAGGTGGCGTTCTACGTGTTCGACTGGCGACGCGGGATTGGGAACCCAGTGTACGCCACCGGTCCCTACGCGTCCGAAATAATGTCCGACCGGAACTTCCCGGCCGACGTGGGAATCGTGGGAGCCGTGGCCAAGAGCAAGAGGGCCGAGATAATCCCGGACACCGAGGTGGACGACCGGGCCGAGATAATCCCGGGCACGCCTGCAACTCACACGGCGATGCTCGCCGTGCCGATCCTGGGCAGGAAGGAGGTCCTAGGGGTGATCGAGCTGGCCAGATACCTCCCCGACGGGTTCGTGCGCGAGGAGCTGGAGATCGCCACGATGTTCGCGAACCACGCGGCGGTGACACTCGAGAACGCCCGTCTCTTGAAGGAGATAACCCGCGTGAGGGACGAGATCGAGCTGCACATGGACCTGCTCACTCACGACATAGCCAACTACAGCACGCCCCTGATGGGGTACCTTGACGCGTTGAAGGACGACGAGGTAGATCGGGACACGCGCGAGACCCTCGAGAAGACCATCTCGCAGGTGGAGAACATCTCGAGGATGGTGAGCATGGTGAGGACGCTCGCGAAGCTCAGGAGCCCCTCCCCGAGGGAGTTCAGGCGGGTGGACCTCCGAGCGGCGGTGGAGCGGGCGGCCCTGGTCGTCAAGAGCTACAGAGCGNNGCCGACGAGCTCCTGCCCGAACTCTTCGTCAGTCTCTTCTTCACCGCGGTCAAGCCGGAGAGGCACGACCGTGCGAGGCTGATAGTCAGGGTCGCGCCCTCGGCGGAGGAGCCGAAGCGCATGTGGGCGATCGAGGTCGTCCACCCCGACCGGAGCATCCCGGGGAAGCTGAAGAACGAGATAATGAGGGTCGCCAAGACATCCAAGTCCGAGCTGTCCGGGGGCTTCGGGATCGGGCTCGCGTCGGCGAGCGGCATCGCCGAGCGGTACTCGGGCAAGATGTGGATAACCGACGTGGACCAGGACGACCCCGACAAGGGCTGCGTGTTCAACCTGAGGTTGCCAAAGGCCACTTGATTAGTATTGCGCGCCCGCGCGTTTTATGTATCGTACTCGCGTTCGTCCGTGTGACGGACGATCAAGGTGCAGACATGCCCAGACGTAAGTACGGCAGGATGGTCAAGGCGATACCTCCGGTGCCGGAGGAGAAGTGCAGGTACTGCAGGCTGGNNATCGTCATCGGTTCTGGAGCGGGCATGAACGTCGTGGGCTCCGCTCTCGAGCGTGGTCTCGAGGCTGCGGTCGTGGAGGAGGGGCCGCTCGGAGGCACGTGCCTCAACAGGGGCTGCATCCCGTCGAAGGTGCTGATCCACGCGGCTGACGCCGTCCAGGAGGCTGAGCAGGCGGCGAAGATCGGAGTGCATCTGAAGCTGGAGAGAATCGACTTTCCGTTGCTGAAGAAACGCATGTGGGACATCGTGCTCAACGGAAGGCGGGAGATCGAACAAGGCGTCAAGGCCACGAAAGGACTGGACCTGTACGACTCCGTCGGTGCATTCGTCGCGGATCATACGCTCGAGGTCGGGGGCAAGCGCATCACCGCCCCGCGGATCGTGATCGCCTCAGGGGCCAGGGCGCACATACCAAGGATACCCGGCATCGACGGCGTAGAGTATCACACGTACAGGACCGTGTTCGATATCGAGGAGCGGCCAGAGAGCATGTTGATCCTGGGGGGAGGTTATATCGGGTGCGAGTTCGCGCACTTCTTCTCCGCGATCGGGACTCGAGTCACGCTCGTGGGGAGAAACGAGGTACTGCTGCCCAAGGAGGAGCCAGAGACCAGCGCACTCGTCAAGAAGCGTCTGTCCGCGCGTGTCGAAGTCCACACGGGAACCGATGTCCTGTCGATCAGGCGGAGCTCGTCCGGTATATCCGCGACGATCTCGTCGGATGACGGGAAGTCCACAAGGGAGGTCGCCGCGCAGCATCTGCTGGTCG
>DUGQ01000107.1 GCA_013331315.1 Thermoplasmata archaeon | reverse complement strand
CGGCGTGGGAGTCCACGAACGAAACGGGAAGCTCGTGGAAGCACCGGGGATCGTCCAGCTGTGGGAACGCGCCCGCACCGGGGACCGGCTCGTCGGCGACCGGATCCAGCAGGTTGCGCAGATCTTGACGATCGCCCTTCTGGCAGTGAACCTCACTCTTACGATCTACCAGTACATGGAATGGCGCGAGGGCACATGGTTCGCGACGCCGTATGTCGGCGGCACACTGATACTCTTGGTGCTCGCGGCGTCGATTTGGGCGTTCGCGATAGTCTGGGACATACGCCTCAAGATGTGGAGGGAGCAGATGACAGTCGTCGTCGAGAAGAACCCGTTCACCAAGGAGAAGATGACCCCTAAGGAAATAACGATGGTCCACATCCTTTGGCTGCCGCTGCTCGAGCGCATAGGTAAGGAGGATCCCAAGGCGAAGGAGTATGCCGTTGCGTTGAGGTATTGGGCGCAGCGGTCCATGGCCGAAGACCGCATCGCCCAGGCGGAGGTCAAGAAGATCCTCGAGTACATCGGTGGTATCGAGACAGACATGTTCAAGCCTGAGGACAAGTGAGACTGTCCACCTCGGACGGCCTGGGAAGTGCGCCGTTCGGAAGGTTCTTTCAGACATTGAAAGACGCACCTGGGAGACAATGTTTTAAGACTCCCAGGCGATTCTCGGCGCGATGCGCGCCCTATATCTCGTCGACGAAGCATTGAGCGAGGACCCTGCGACGCTCAGTCGATTGAGATCGCTCGGGGAGGGTGACGAGGCGGTGGTCGTGCCTCTGAGCACTCTCGCGAGCCTGTCGCTTCGGAAGGAAGGCATTCCATTCCTCAGAGTCGAGAAGTTGTTTCCGAGGGAGAAGTGGCAGGCCCTGGACTCGAAGGCGGCTGAGCTGTCCAGACGATGGCACGAGCACCTCTCCTCTGAGACACACCTTCTGAGGTTCCACGGAGTCTCCATCGGACAGGCTCTCGAGCTGGATTTCTACTTCATCTTCATCGACGCGGTCAGAAGCGCGGAGATAGCCTCCGCTCTTCTGAAGGATCCGTTCGACACGATCTACCTGCCACCCATCGACGCGCAGTCCATCAGTGAGACCACCTACAACATCTGTTACGACACGTTGCCTTCGTTCGTCGCTCACATGGCCGCCAGGAAAGGAATCCCGGTGGTCACGCTTGGTCAGGGACGGAACGGCAGCGCGAAGCAGTATGGGTTCGTGGTATCGTGTGCGCTCTTCGTGAAGGAGAACGGCTTGAACCTCGTCAGCTTGATGCTCTCTCCGAAGAAGCCCAGATATGTGTTCTCCTTCTTTGCGCAGGACGGCATATTCGAGAACCTCTCTAGCTCGGGAGGGCGGGCCCTGAGCATCCCGCCGCACGGCAACATGCAGACCCGCGAGTCTCGACGCCATGTGGAACGTCTGCTCGACTATCTGAGGTCCGATGCGGTCGTGTCAAAGTTGGACGAGGTGACATCGCACAGCGGTCTCCCCTTATGGTCCATCCTTTCCCCGATGTTGCGGGTATACCTTCCGAAGCGCCTGAGCTCGGTCACAGGGCTGACACTGTGGACGGAGTTCCTGATGAAACGGCTGGAGTTCGACTGCTGCGTCTCACGGGACGACGTCTCTCCTTTCAGAAACCCCATGTGCCAGGTCCTGAAGGACGACGACGTGCCCATCGTAGTCGTCCAGGACGGTCTCAGGACGAACGACCTTACAGGCAACTATGTCATGCCGAAGGTGGGCGATGTCCACGCCGCGTGGGGCGAGTACTACAAGAAGTGGCATGTCGACAGGGGAAAGCAGCCGGAGTGTCAGGTCATCACCGGCTTCCCGAGGCATGACAAGCTGGTGAAGCTACCCCCGGTCGATCGGGAGGCCATCTGCAGACGGTTCGGACTCGACCCGAAGCGCAAGGTCGCCCTTATCGCGACGGAATGGTTCCAGGGCTCCACCACCCGGTACACCGCGGAGATGGACGAGGACTATGTGCGGCTCGCACTCAGGTCGTTGAAGCCCCACAAGGATCTACAGATTGTCGCGAAGCTGCACCCCTATTTCCAGGACAAATGTGGCAGGATCGTGTCGGAGATCGCGGAACAGGAGGGCGTGAACCTCGTTATCGCAAAGGACTCGCTCTGGGAGCTTATTCAGCTGTCCTCGTTCGTTATCGTATACCTGTCCACCGTGGCAGTGGAAGCGCTGATCATCGGCAAGCCGGTTATCATGGTCAACCTAGTCGACGGTCGGGACATAACCGGGCTGGCCCAGGACGGCCTGGCAATCGATGCATACGACGAGGCGGGACTGAACCGCGCAGTGCGCAAGTGCCTGTCATCCCCAGAGTCCTGCGTCGCTCCGGACGGCAAGCGGCAGGAGTTGCTGCTGCCGTTCACGGGCCCACTTGACGGCAACTCGTCGAAGCGGGTGGCGAAGCTCATCGAGTCGCAACTCACTCGATAGGACCACCCGGCCAATGGCTTCCGAGGCTCCATTCGACGCCTTCCCAGTAGAAGAACAGCCACCCGTTGAAAGGACCCATGTCCTCCAGCATCCGCGGAGCTCATGTTCGCAGCATGGGAATACGCCCCGTGTGCATATGCCATCCCTCTCGTCAGGCGCTGTAGGTCCAGGCGAGCGTCGCCGAGCCTCCTGAGGAGCCTAGCGGCACGAACACGAACTCGTATACCCCTCCGGCGGAGAGGGGCAACGGGTCTATCTCGACGGTTCCGGTAGGCTCGCTCCCAAGGTACAGTCTCGTGCTGTAGACCTCCACCGTCTCTCCGGAGGACACATCGTACACGTCCACTAGCAGGCCGCTCAATCCGTCGTTCTCCAGAGCGGCAGNNTCGCCTCGAGCGTGAACCCGACCGCGCAGGTCTGGGGCTGTCCCTGGGCCCTGACAACGGTCAAGGAGCCCTCGATTGGCGCCTCCATCAGCTCGATCTGCGAGAGCGAGAACATGTTCAACAGCTCGCCCATGTACGGGACCCATCCGGTCCATTCCGCCCTGTACGCCTCGGGGTTCACCCTGTAGTAGAGGACATCGACCGGTACGGCGTCGTGAATCACCACCTGCGCATCCCGGGTGAACACCATCTGCTCAGACAGGTTCATCGTCGACCGCGCGGCCTCTCCAAGGCCAAGGACCTGGTCCGCCATGGCCTGGGTCTCAGCGTCCGCGAGCGTGCTGACACCCAAGAGGTCGTCGTAGTACGGATTGGGGTTCTCTAGCGACCAGAAACCGAAGTAGTTCGAAGAGGACAACGGTCCCAGTATGTCGAAGACGACTCCCACCGGGTCTGCGTCCGAGCTGAACCTCCATCCCATGATTATCATTTGGTACTCCAATGTGTACACGGCGTCGACTAGGGTGTCGAAGTCAACAGGCGTGGCAACGGCGTTTATGCCCACTGCACGCATGTTCTCCGCAATCATCATGATCGTATTGGTCCTGATAGGGTCGTAGTCCGCAGGCGGTCCCATGATGGCTATCTGCTCCATTATGGTGCCGTTCGGCAGGTCCCTCCAGCCGTCCCCGTTGACATCCACGAACCCGGCCAGGTCCAGTAGGTCCTCAGGCACGGTCGTGGTGCCGTCAGCTGGGTCGTCGTACTCGTATCCTGCGACGCCCTCGTTGTGCCAGTCGCCATAGTACGGCGGCATGCAACTGGTGCCTGTCATCCCCAGACCTCCCATGAAGTCGTTGACTATCATGTCCTTGTCGATGAGATGTGCGACAGCCTTCCTGAACAGCAGCGACCCGAACGGCTCGAGCTTCTCGTTGAACCCGAGGTAGAAGTATCCGCTGTCGGCCATGTACTCGATCACGACCGCTGGGTCGTCCTGGAGCGGCTGCAGTTTGGCCGCCGGTATCGGCGACGCGATGTAGTCCACCAAGTCAGACTGCAACGCAGCGATCGCAGAGTCTATATCACCCACGACCTCGAAGTGCAGCAGGTCCACGTTCGGAGGATATGTCTTGTACCCCGCAGGTGTGACGAAATCCTTGCCCCAGTAGAGGGCGCTCTTGTTCATGTCCCTGTAATCACCGTAGACACCGCTCTCATAAGCGAACGGCCCCGTCCCCGTGAGCGCCCGGGGAGTGCTGTATTGGACGTCGACGATGTAATCGGGCGTGAGGCGAACCTCCCATACGTGCTCGGGAATGACCGGCACCGTAAGAGTTCTCGAGAAGAACTGTCCGTACGGAGATGAGAGACGCATGGTCACCTCGTAATCTCCGGTTGCCTGGACCGCATACTCCATCTCACTGATTGTCAGCTGCCCATCCTGGTCCTGGTCGAATGCTGGGATTATGTCCCCCGAGCAAGTCGTTCCCGACCGAAGGACGAGGTAGGTGAATGCGACATCGGCGGCAGTCAGCTCGACGCCGTCATGGAACATCACTCCCTCCCTGAGGTCTATCGTCAGTGTGAGAGTGCCCTCGTCGAAAATCCATCCCTCCGCGAGGAGCGGGTACGGCAGGCCGTTCTCATCGATTCCTGCTACGCCCTCGAACGCCCATGAGAACATCTTCGCCTTCCAGTAGCTGTTACTCGCAAGGTTGAACATG
>DUGQ01000079.1:3378-3847 GCA_013331315.1 Thermoplasmata archaeon | reverse complement strand
GCGTGCGGGAGCCATGCAGGACCCCCTCCTCTCCCGCGACCACGCTCGCGGAGTGCTTTCCTGTCTCCAAACCCTCTCCCGCGGCCTCGGCCCCGAGCATCTTGACGTCCTTGTCCTCGATGAACGGATGGAAGAGGCCTATCGAGTTGCTGCCGCCTCCGACGCATGCGACCAGCACATCCGGCAGACGGCCTGTCTGGGCGAGGATCTGCTCCCGCGCCTCCATTCCTATCACCGACTGCAGGTCCCTCACAATCATAGGGTAAGGATGCGGGCCTACGATGCTCCCGATCAGGTAATGAGTGTCCTCGCTCGTCGCCGCGTAGTCCCTCATGGCCTCGTTTATCGAATCCTTGAGAGTGCGCGACCCAGACTTCACGACGTTGATCTTCGCCCCCAGGAGGTTCATGCGATAGCAGTTGAGCTTCTGTCGCTCGACGTCCGTCTCGCCCATGTACACCTCGCACTC
>DUGQ01000079.1:0-3368 GCA_013331315.1 Thermoplasmata archaeon | reverse complement strand
GCGCGTTGTTGATCTTGTGCGAGCCAGTGTGCGCGAGGTCCTCTCGCTTGAGGAATATCTTCGCCCCGCCGACCCTCGCGGTGAGGCCTGTAGCGTGATAGAGCGGCGTGGGCCTGCCCGCGTAGTCCTTCAGCAGGGACTGCAGCTCCTTGTTGAACTCCGGGTCGTCCTTGAGCTTCGTGTACTCCGCCTCGAGTTCCTTCAACGACGCCACTAGGACCTCTGGCACGTAGAATCCGCCGTATCTTCCGAAATACCCTACTCCGCTCATGACCTGCACCTCCTTATGAACTCGCTGACGAGCGCCCTGTCCTTGGACCCAGGCGTGGACTCCACCCCGGACGAGACGTCAAGCGCATACGGGTTCATCCGCTTAGCTTCTTCTAGGTTGCCGACCGTGAGGCCTCCGGCTATGATGGCCCTCCGACAACGGCTGACCGGGACGCTGGAATAGTCGAATCCCGTCCCTGTGCCCGGCTTGCCGCTCTCGAACAAGAGCGCGTCAGCATGGTCCGCGAACACGTCCGCCTCCTCCGGGTCTGGCCGGACCGCCCTTATCACGCGGACGCCGGTCGCCCGGATGGCGTCGAGCGACTTGCCCTCCAAGGTATACAGCTGCACCACGCGGGCCCTGCTCCGGTCGATGAGCTCAAGCGCCGAGCCCGTGTCAGGTGGGGCGCACACCAGCACCGTCGTGACCATCGGGCCCAACGACCCGCATATGTCCCTGATCTCCCCAGGCTGCAAGCTTCTGGCCCGACCGCTGACGTGGACGAATCCGAGCGCGTCGGCCCCCAACTCCTCGCACATGAACGCGTCCTCCGCGCTCGTTATCCCGCAGATCTTGACCTTCATCTCACCACCTCGGACGCCTGGGCGACCGTCTCGCGCACCACGGTCTCGAGGTTCGTCGCACGCATGAACATGGAGCCTATGAGCACACCGTCGAACCCGCGAAGAGTCCTCACGTCCCCCGGCCTGCTCATTCCGCTCTCCGCTATCACCGTCTTATCTTCTCCTATCCGCTCCCTCAGCTCGTTCGCCCGCTCAACGTCTACGTCGAGCGTCCTCAGGTCGCGTCCGTTTACCCCAATCATTTCAATACGTTCGTTGTTTGAGCATGAATCGACCTTTTCGAGGTCAATTTCGTCATGAATCTCAACGAGCGGCTCCATGCCTAGCCTTACAGTGATATCGACGAAGCCCTCGAGCGTCTCCCTCCTGAGCACCTTCGCGATCAGGAGGACGGCATCGGCCCCCAACGACCGAGCTCCGCGCAGCTGCCTCTCACTCACGACGAAATCCTTGTATAGTATCGGGAGCGGGGTCGCCCTCCTTATCACCCCGAAGAGCTCGTCGTTCCCGCCGAAGAAGTCCTCCTCCGCGAGCACGGACATCGAGGCCACCCCCGCGTCAGCGTAGGCCCTCGCTGTCTCCATCGGGTCCGGAGGCACGTGCAGCCCCTTGGTCGAGGGCGATCTCGGCTTGTACTCGCCGATGACTGAGAGGCCACGGTCTCCGCGCAGGGAGTCCGAGANNATGCTCGCCCTTCCCAAGGCCTCCGACGAAGCCTCGCTGGATGTGGACTGGACCCTGGTCATCCGCGTGAGGGCCAGGACCGACAGGACGCTGGGGTCGTCGATTAGTTCGGCATCGAGGAGGCCTAGTATCGCGCCTCCGCCCTCCGACCGCGAGATCTGCTTGATGAGTTCCGACGAGAGCTCAGTACACCTGGTCCGGAGTGTGTCCGGGAGTATCCGCCGGGTTCTCAGAAGGGAGATATCCATCTTCTTCTGGGTCTCCGACTCTATCGAGGAACATGTATCTGAGAACAACGCGAGCTTACTGAGGGCCCGCCCGTCGGCCATAGCGCTCTTTGATAGCGAGAATCCCTCCCTGAGGCTCGAGGCTCTGCCGGCGACGACCAGTGCCGCCCCTGCGTTCATCGCGACAACGTCCGACCGCGGAGAGATCTCTCCTCCCAGCACAGAGAGCATCGTCCTCGCGTTCTGTTGGGCCGAGCCTCCTGTGATATCATCGGGGTCCGTCGGGTCTGCTCCGAAATCCTCCGGGGAGATGTCGTATTCCCGCACAGTGCCGTCCTTCGTCTCGGCCACCCGCGTGACGCCGGAGCCGCTTATCTCGTCCATTCCCGTCCCGTGCACGACCATCGCGTGCTCCGTGCCGAGCGCGCTCAGCACCTCCGCGACGGTCCTCGTCAACCGAGGGTCGTACACGCCGACGAGCTGCCTCTTGACGAACGCCGGGTTCGCCAACGGCCCGAGGATGTTGAAGAAGGTCCGTATCCCGATCTCTCGCCTCGTGGCCATCACGTTCCGCATCGATTCGTGGTATGTCGGGGCGAACATGAACCCTATTCCAGTCTCGTGGATGCACCTCTCGACCGCCCCTTTCTCCATGGCGACCGGGATTCCCATGGCAGAGAGCACGTCCGCCGAGCCCGCCCTGCTGGAGATGGCTCGGTTGCCGTGCTTGGCGACAGGCGCTCCGCAGGCAGCGACGACGAACGACGCCGCGGTGCTTATGTTGAAAGTCCTCGCGCCGTCGCCTCCCGTGCCGCAGAGGTCGATCGCGTCGTCGGGGGCGGACACCCTCACGGCCTTGCTGCGCATGCCCTCCACCAGGCCCAGCAGTTCGTCCCTGGCCTCCCCCTTCATGCGCATCGCCGTCAGGAAGGAAGCCATCTGGCTGTGCGTCGCACGGCCCGACATCATCTCGTCCATTATCTCCCGGGCCATGTCCGCGCTCAGGTCCGTCCCTTCGGTGGCGAGCCTTATGCCGTCCTGTATCATCTGCGGCACATCCTGAGGAAGTTCGAGATGATCGTCCTCCCGTGGGAGGTCATGACGGACTCGGGGTGGAACTGCACGCCGTAGACGTCCTTGCCCTTTGCCCGGAGAGCCATGATCTCCCCGGAAGGCGAGCGGGCCGTCACCTCGAGCGAATCTGGGAATTCCGAAGGGGAGACTATCAGCGAATGGTACCTAGTCGCGGAGAACTTCTCCGGAACGCCCTCGAAGAAGGGGTCGCTCCCGTGCACTATCTGGCAGACCTTGCCGTGGACGACCTGGTCCGCGCGAACTATGGACCCGCCGTGGACGAACGCGATAGCCTGATGGCCCAGGCAGACTCCGAGCAGGGGCCTTCCGAAGCCGCTGCTGGATATCGCGTCGAGTGACCTGTTCGCGTCCTTGGGATGCCCAGGACCGGGCGAGATCACGTACCCGTCGGCCTCGCCCATGAGCTGGTCCAGCTCCGAAGAGTCGTTCCTGACGACCTTCACGGACGCTCCCTGCTCGCCCATGTACTGGGCTATGTTGTACACGAACGAGTCGTAGTTGTCGATG